>JADZET010000459.1 GCA_020850375.1 Phycisphaeraceae bacterium
ACAGCACGTGCGACAGGAACGCCACCGCCAACGCGAGGATCGACACCGTGATCATGGACCGGAACATCCGGTACGACATCCCCGACAGCGACAGGCCGACGCACCGGCCGACCCCCAGACGCACCTGGTCTTGGACGATGATAGGCTTCAAACGCTGGGCTCCTGCTCCGCGCGGTTCGGGCCGACCATCACGATCAGCTTCCGCTCGGTCAACTGCTGAAGGAACAAGGTCACGCTCGCACGGGCCTCATGGAACGTCAGATGGTGTCGCTCGGACAGCACCTGCGCGATCTGACGCAGCGACCGCCGCCCGTCGCACGCCCCCCACACCTCGGCGCCCAGCCCGTCGAGGCTCACGCCCCGCTCCTCGCTGAGCGGAAGCAGCCACCGCAGCGGCCCGCTCGTGAACCACCGCCTGCGCAGCGGCACGAACAGCAACAGCTCGTTCGGCCCGCGACGCTCCTCACGCACCGCACGGTTGGGCACCGGAACCGCCGCCATCCACTGCTCGAAACTCGGCAGATTCCTGTTCATCGCCTCCCTCCCCCGGACGTGGCCCGGACGTCGAACTGCGCAGCCTCCAAGCCCGAGCGGTCCGGCCCGAGCGTGGTGACATGGTACAGGTGCTCAACCCGCGGGTTGGACCAGACCAGGTCCTGCCGACGCTCCGATCGCAGGAACCACCGAATCCCCTCACCCCTTGGCCGGCTGCACGCCAGCCAGGCATTCTGGCCGTCGTAACGCACCGACTCGATATCGTACCTCGCCGCCCCCATCTGCCGACGAAGAAATCCCTCGGCATCCCCGTCGAACCACGCCGACGTCGCCCCGAGCTTCCGCACCGTCGCCCGCCGACGGCCCCGCCCGTGGAATTCCATCGTCACCCGGCCCAGCTTGGCCTCGACCCTGTCCAGCTCCCACCCGCAGCTCTTATCATCAGAATTGGGTGAGGACACCGCCACCCCGAACGCTCGCACCCTGCCCCATCCCCGCTCGGGCTCGAGCACCTCAAAGCTCTCGAGGATCCCCCGCTCGAGCTGCCGATCCGCCGACTCCATCGGCCCGGGCCAGTAGAGCATGACCTCGATCCACCGCTTGTAGACCGGCTCGAACCGCCCGGCCCGCGTCACCAGACTCACCGTCACCGGTGCGGTCTCATCTTCCAGGTCCACTTCTGAACCCTCGGGCAGATCCGTC
Source organism: Phycisphaeraceae bacterium (assembly GCA_020850375.1). The sequence goes on from JADZET010000459.1 coordinate 1,198, forward strand.
GGCCCGCGATGCCAGCGATAGCCCTCCCACGCGCCGAGGTCCTTCAGCGGCTCGAACTCCGCGTCGCGGTCCTGCTCCAGGTCGCGGGACTGGTAGTCCCGCATCAGGCGTTCGACGTCCGGCCGATTGCGACAGACCGCCCAGGCCAGGGTCATCCGGCCGCACGTCGCGTCGGCCAGCATCAGCCGGCCTCGCTCGCGCCGCGTCGAGTGGCGCAGGACCTCCCAGCCCTCCGCCGCCTCGATCACCATGCCCAGCCATTCGATCCGTTGCATGCCTTAGCGTCCCATCGTCCGTGGTCGTTCTGATCAATCAGCCCGGGAAGATCATGGGGTTCTTCGGCGCCGTCTCCCAGATCATGTAGTAAATCACCCCGATCACCGTCCAAACCAGCACCGCCAGGATCTCGCCGGCGATCATCCCGATCATGAGCGGCCGGACCTGGTGATAGCTCTTGGTCCCCCCCAGCTTGACCACCGCCGACTTGATCAGCCATCCAAGGAAGAACGACGTCGAGAACCGCATCGCCGGCATCGTCCCGAAGACCATGAAGATCACCGGATGGATCGGCCACCAGCTCAGCCGCAGCCGCGCCACCGCGCAGGCGACCACCAGCCCCGCCCCGAGCAGCACCCACCCGAGGGTGTTCGGCCGGGGCGTGAACGAGCGGAGCTTGTCCAGCCCCTCGAGCACCGTGGACTCCGCCAACTGCTCGCGGGCCGAGAGCTCCTGCACCAGCGTCGCCGTCCCGTTGGGCGCGAACGACGGCATGTCCCGCGTCGACCAGTTGTCGCTGGTGTTCATCCCCTTGTTGTACTGGAACAGCAGCGTCACCGTCAGCGTCGCCACGAAACCGCCGACGAGCATCACCCCCAGCCACGGTGCGATCCGTTGGGGCTGCGTCCGCGACTGGTCGGCGATCTGCATCGCGTTGGTCAGGTAGGGCATCACCGCCTCACGCGGGTCCCCCACGAGCACCACGCTCGCCAGACCCAGCAGCAGGAACGCGCTCGGCCCGACCGCCTGGTCCCCGAGGATCGCCGTCAGCACGCCCACCGGCACCCACCCCGGCTGGATGAAAAAGGCCCCCGTCTCGGCCGTGATCCGCGAGAGCACCACCATCATCACCAGCACCATCAGCACCAGCAGCAGGCTCATCGTCCAGTCCAGCCCGTAGTGCGCCAGCAGCCACGTCGCCCCGGCCAGGCACAGGATCATCCCCCGCGCCGCCCACACGCAGTACCCCGGCACCTCCTCGGCTCGCGGCAGCCCCGCCGACGACGCCAGCACGTGCAGGTAGTACCGCCGCCCCGTGTAGAGGATCAACCCCGCCCCGCCCAGCCACGCCCCGAACAGCAGCAGGCTGAAGTTCCCAGGCACGTACGGCCCGTGCTCGATCGACAGCCCGTAGCTGTACATCAGCGACGCAAAGATCATGTACACCACGCCCACCAGCCCCAGGCTCAGCGACACCTCCCCACGCAGGAAGAACGACAGCCCCAGCACCGTGAAGTAGATCTGAGGCAGGTACACCGCCCAGGACATCGGCCCCTTGCTGGCGTTGGGAAAAAGGTCCCGCAGCGGCAGGAAGTTAAAGGCCAACTGCACCCCGACGAACTTCGGGAAGTACAGCGAGATCCCGTACGAGCTGTGGATCGCCACCACCGCCACCAGCGCCAGCCAGAAAAGCTTCGAGTACGCCACCTCCGGCAGTCGACGGTCCGGCTGGACCTGCGTCACTTCCTCGACAAAGCGAGCAATCGGGTACGGCAGCAGCTCACGCCGCGACCACTGCGGGTGCACCACCATCACCGCCAGCAGCCCCGCCAGACCCATCAGGATCGCCACGCCCCCCCACACCCGCAGCGTCGGCCACCACAGGTCCCACGGCAGGTCCTGAGGCCGCAGCGACAGCTTCCCATCCCACCCCTGGAGCATCCCCACCGCCAGCGCGTCCGCCTCGCCGTCGACCAGCAGCCACCCCTCACCTTCAGGCGGTGGGGTGATGGCCGGGATCAACTGCCCCAGCGTCAGGCGGTTCATGTGCCGCTCAGCCTGCTCGGCCGCCTGCACCGCGTACTCCTGACGCAACCGCAGCATCTTGATCTGGTCGTCCAGACGCGACACCGGGTGATCGATCCCCTGCAGCCGGGCCGCCACCGTCTCCAGGTCGCTCCGCAACGCGGCCAGCTCGCTCGTCAGCTTCGTCTCCTGCTCGTCCAGGTCGGCGATCTGCCGACGCTCCTGCTCGATCTGACGTTCGATCTGCGCCAGGTTCTCGTCCAGGGCCTTCTTCTGCGGCTCGCTGAGCCCACCCGCCCCCGCCGCGCCCAGGGCCGAGAGCCGTTCGGCGCCCGCCTCCTCGATCGACTGCTTGAGCTTGTCACGCGTCTCGCCCAGGTCAGCCAGGCGCGTCTCGGTCTCCTGGCGTCGTTGGTCAAGCTCCTGCCGACGACCGTCGGCCTCGTCGCGGTCGGGCCTGACCTCTTGCGCGATCGCGTCACGCTGACCGGTCAGCTCCTCCGCCTGGTCATGCCAGCCCTGCCGCTGGTCGAGCAGCTTCTGGCGGCGCATCGACCATGCGTGCTGCGGCGTGCTGTCCAGGCCGGCCGTGCGCGCCGCCTGCCACAGCGGCGTCGCCGCCGGCTGACCCGGCGGGGGGGGCGTCAGGCTCGTGACCGCCAGCACGTCGTTGACCGCCGTCAGCAGACGATCACGCTCGAAGGGATCGGACCGCCCCCGCGCCACGATCTCCACGAGCAACTGATGCACGTCCGCCGGCAGGGCCCGCCACAACTGCTGCCCGGGCGAGTCCTCCTCGGCGTCCCGCCCGGCCAGCAGCCCCGACGCCAGCGCCTGCCAGTCCTCAACGAACCCCTCGCTGACCGCGGCCGACCCCCCGGGCAGGTACGACATCACGTGCGTCGCCTGCCACGACGCGTTGTCCCGCAGAAGCTGATTCGGCATCGCCACGCTGCCCGTGAACGTCCGGAAGAACCCCGACCCCGGCCACCCGCACGCCGCCAACCCCAGCGCCGCGACCACCGCCATCTCACCCGTCCGGAACTTCCGCGACCCCAGCAGCGGGTTGACCGCCAACAGCAGCACGACCAACACCCCGAAGACCGACACCGGGAAGAGGTTCCCGATGAGCATGGTCTGCCGGATCACCTGGTCATTGAAATAGGTGAAGCAACTGATGCCCAGGCCCAGGAGCAGCCCGACGATGACCGCGCGTAGACTCAAGACCAGCTCCCTTTAGGGGTTGACGTTCGACGACGGCGGGCGACCCAAAATACACCCTAATGGGCCGCTCGGCCACAGGCGGGCGTCGCGTGGCAAAACCCCTGTCGTCGGCCCGGCGTCGGTCGGGCGGATGAGGGCCCGGATCCTCGACGCCCCTCGGCGGACCCTGACGGTGGACACCGGGCGTTGCGCCGCGGTGTTCAGACATTCTAATCGCTTCCACGACGCCGACCAAATCACCGGACCGCGCCCGCCTCGTTCCGTTACCCCGCCGGACAAAAACGACGACCCATCTCGCCGCGGCCCGAAAACGCAACGATTCCCCACCTATCATCCGAAAAATGGAGGACTCACGTTGCCAGCGCGGCCGTCATTCTGAATAATGGCCCTCTTGTCACCCGATTCCCAACCAGGAAGGACCCTGCACGATGTCATTTGATTCCACGATCCATGCCAAGGCCATCGACCTGACCAAGCTCGCCTACGAGATGACCGCCGCCGCCGGTTCCGGCCACCCCACCTCCTCCGCCTCGCTGGCCCACATCACCACCATCCTGATGTACCAGCACATGCGGTACGAGCCGGCCAACCCCACCCACCCCTGCAGCGACCGCCTCGTCCTCTCCGAGGGACACGCCTGCCCCATCGTCTACGCCGCCTGCGCCGACCTCGGCGTGATGATCGGCAAGACCAAGGACCAGTGGCGCCCCATGACCCGTGAGGACGCCATGACCCTGCGGGCCCTGGACTCGGTCGTCGACGGCCACCCCAACCCCGCCGAGGGCTTCCCCTTCTTCGACGCCGCCACCGGCTCCCTCGGCCAGGGCCTGTCCATCGCCGCCGGCCTCGCCGCCGCCGCCAAACTCCGCGGCATCGACAAACGCATCTTCTGCATCATCGGCGACGGCGAGTCCCGCGAGGGACAGATCTGGGAGGCCGTCGACTTC
>JADZET010000460.1 GCA_020850375.1 Phycisphaeraceae bacterium
CGATTTCCTAACCTACCCACCGTTTTCCCTCCCCCCGTTTAGCGGGCGATCGCAGATCGCCGCGTCTATCCCCCCCGCCATCTCTCCCCACATCGTCATCCCCTCCCACAGTCCCAATAACCTCCACATCCGTCCCCAGTCTCACTCTCTAGAGACGCGTCCATGTTTTTTCCTTCTTCACGCCGCCACAATCATGGAAAACCCCCATCCCGCCGACCCCGTATCTCCAAGAATCTCCTGATCCTGCACGATTAACGTTCCCCCCAGCTAAAGCACCCTCTCCCCCCTTCCGATGCTCCAAGCATAGGGCGATTCGCTGCCGTCTTTACCCGCTGCGACGCCCGTAGGGCTCACCATGACCCTTTTCGCCTGTCGGACGGCTGGATATCCCAACCGCTCAGGCCCCCTGGAGTCGCTTCGACATGCTCCGATCGCTCCAGCTCACGTTCCGAGACTGCGCCTCGCGGCGCTCTGACCCTCGCATGGAGGTACCCCATGGCCGCTGCTGATTCCCCCGCTCCCGCTACGAATAAATCCGCCGCCCCCGCCATCGCCCCGGCCTCAGCCCCCGGCTCTGCCGGGGGGTACATCTCCTCCTCCCCCGCAGCCCCCGCCTCCGCCGGAATCCAGACCCACGGCCTACGCCAGAACGACGGCGAACTTCTGCAACTGGTCAGCTTCATGGTCGGCACCGAGGAATTCGCCGTTCCCATCCTCGCCGTCCAGGAAATCAACCGCATGCTGCAGATCACCAAGGTCCCCCAGAGCCCGCCCTTCATCGAGGGCGTCATCAATCTGCGCGGCAAGATCATCCCCGTCATGGATCTGCGCAAACGCTTCGGGCTCAGCCAGTCCAATGAATCCACCGATTCCCGCATCATCGTCGTGGAAGTCGGCTCCCGCGTCATCGGCTTCACCGTCGACCGCGTCAACGAAGTCCTCCGTATCAGCGGCGACATCGTCGAGCCCCCTCCCGCCATGGTCTGCAGCCTCGACAGCGATTACGTCCAGGGCGTCGGCAAGCTCGAAGATCGCCTGCTGATCCTCCTCAACCTCGAACGCCTCTTCAGCGCCGACGATCTGCAACGCATCCAGGAGATCACCGCCGCCGCCTGATCCGCACCCCCTCCCCGCTTTCCAGGAAGCCGCCAGGTCTGCCTCCGGAGTATTTGCCTTTATGTCCACCGCCGCCCTGACCCTGTCCGACCAGCAGTTCGAACGCTTGCGCAACCTCGTCTACGAGCGCTCGGGCATCTGGTTTCAGGACAGCAAAAAATACGTCCTGGAAACCCGCCTCTCCCGCCGCTTGGAAGAGCTGGAGTTCGAGGATTTCAACCAATACCTCATGTTCCTGTCCGTCGGCCCCTACCGGGAAGACGAGTTCCAGGAAATGTTCAACCGCATCACCATCAACGAAACCAGCTTCTTCCGCAATGAACCGCAATTGGAGGTCTTTGAAAAACAGATCCTCCCCAAACTCATCGAATCCCGCCGCGCCGCCAAAAAACTCCGCATCTGGTCCGCCGCCTGCTCCTCCGGCGAGGAACCCTACACCCTGGCCATCCAGCTCCATCGCACCCTCGGCGTCCGCCTCTCCGACTGGACCCTGGAAATCCTCGGCACCGACATCAGCGAAAAAGTCCTCCTGATGGCCCAGGCCGGCAAATACGCCTCCTACAGCATCCGCGGCATGCACCCCCTGACCCTCCAACGCTACTTCAAGGAAACCGACGGCTACTTCCAGATCGACCCGACCATCCAAAGCATGGTCCACTTCGAACTGCTCAACTTAAAAGACAGCTTCGCCGCCAAACGCTTCGGCATCTTCGACGTCATCTTCTGCCGCAACGTCCTGATCTACTTCGACGACAAAATGAAAACCCACTGCGCCAAAATGTTCCACGATCAGCTCGCCCCCGACGGCACCCTCTTCATCGGCCACAGCGAGTCCCTCCGCTATACCGCCGTCCCCTTTGATCCTCTCCCCGTGCCCCAGGCGTTCGCCTACCTGAAGAAAACCCGAGGTCCAGGAGCTTGATCATGGCCGGACAAGGCATGGACCCCAGTCTGATTCAGGACTTCTTAGCCGAGTCCAGCGAGCTCATCGAACAGCTCGACGGTGACTTGGTCGCCCTGGAAAGCGCCCCCGACGGCAAGACCGGCCAGGATCTGCTCAACGGCATCTTCCGCGCCCTGCACACCATCAAGGGCGCCGCCAGCTTCCTGGGCTTAACCACCCTCACCACCTTCGCCCACGCCGCCGAAGACGCCCTCAATCGCCTCCGCAAAGGCGAAGTCCACGTCACCCCCGCCATCATGGACGCCCTGCTCCGCAGCGTCGACGTCCTGCGCGGCATGATCCAGCAACTCGGCGAATCCGAAGACATCGCCCCCGGCCCTGACGACCTGATCGCCTACCTCCACGAAATCGCCGAATCCAAATCCCCCGCCCCCGGAACTGCCCCCGGAATCGCCCCCGGAAGTGCCCCCGCCTCAGGTTCAGCCCCCGGCTCCGCCGGGGGGTACAACTCCGCCTCCGCCCCCCCCGCCGAGCCCGGCGATCCCCTCAAACTCCCCGCCCAGAAGCTCGACCTTCTGGAATTCATGATCGCCGACCTTAAAGAATCCACCCAGCAGTTGGACCAGTGCCTGAACATGATCGGCAACGACGCCACCCGCGCCGACGCCGCCCATCAGCTCGGCGAACTGGCCGACTCCATGACCAAAACCGCCGACTTCTTTGAACTGCCCGACTTGGTCCGCCTCACCCGCCTGCTCATCCAGATCGCCCCCGCTCTCAGCGAAGCCGATGGCGCCACCCTCGCCGAACTTACCATCCGCGTCCGCCTCATCCAACACCTGCTCCTCCAACAGGCCGACGCCCTCTCCAAACAGCGCCGCCTGTCCTGGCCCTTAGACTCCCTCGCCCAGCACGTCGATCTCCTGACCACCGGCAAATCCCTGCCCCAGGACATCGTCGGCCGACATCAAAACGACCTGGCCAAAGCCCTCGCCCTCGAAGGCCTCGCCACCCCCGCAAGCGTCCCCGCAATCACTTGCATCAACGAGCCGCGCACGTCAGTAAGCGGTGATTCATCCTCCTCTTCGTTTAGCGGGCGATCGCAGATCCCCGCCTCCGATTCCCCCGCCGGCAATACCCTCGCCCTCTCTGAGGGAGAGGGCAGGGTGAGGGTGGACGCTGCCTCCTCGAACGAGACATCGCCGATCGCCACGCCCGATTCCCCCGCCCCCGGAAACGCCCCCGGAAGCGCACCCAACGCCGCCACCGAAACCGCCAAAAAAGGCCTGGCCGACCAGACCGTCCGCGTCGAAGTCAGCCGCCTCGAAGACCTCCTCAACCTCGTCGGCCAGATGGTCCTGACCAAAAATCGCGTCCTCGCCCTCGCCCGCCGCATGCGCGATCACCAGGTCCCCCACGACTTCGCCGAAAACGTCCTCAACGCCTCCAATGACTTGGACCGCCTCACCGGCGAATTGCAGGTCGGCGTCATGCGCACACGCATGCAACCCCTGGCCAAACTCTTTGACCGCTACCCCCGCGTCATCCGCGACATCGCCCGCTCCACCGACAAGAAAATCGACCTGGAGATCGTCGGCAAGGACACCGAAGTCGACAAGAGCGTCCTGGAACTCCTGGCCGATCCCCTCGTCCACATCCTCCGCAACAGCGCCGACCACGGCGTGGAAAAACCCGAAACCCGCCAGCAGAACGGCAAGCCCGAGCTCGGCCACATCCGCCTGGAAGCCGAACATCAGGGCAGCCACGTCCGCGTCGCCATCACCGACGACGGCAAGGGCCTGGACCGCGAAGTCATCGGCCGCAAAGCCGTCGAACGCGGCCTGACCACCCCCGAACAACTCGCGCAGCTGTCCGACGACAAGGTCTTCCGCTTCATCTTCCTCCCCGGCTTCTCCACCGCCGAAAAGGTCTCCGACCTCTCCGGCCGCGGCGTCGGCCTGGACGTGGTCAATATCAACGTCGCCAAGATGAACGGCACCATCAACGTCAGCTCCGTCCGCGGCAAGGGCACCACCTTTGAAATCCTCATCCCCCTGACCGTCGCCATCCTCCCGGCCATGATGGTCGGCGTCGGCAAACACCTCTACGCCATCCCCCTCCAGAGCGTCGTCGAAATCGTCCGCCCCGACGCCTCCAACTCCTACACCGTCCGCGGCCGCCCCGTCATGCGCCTCCGCAACACCGTCCTGCCCCTCGTGGACATGCGCGCCCGCCTCCGCGAGACCGGCCAGGAAGAACAAACCCGCTTCGCCGTCGTCGTCGGCATCGGCGGGCAACGCGCCGGACTCATGGTCGACCGCCTCATCGGCCAGCAGGAAATCGTCATCAAACCCCTCGACGACAAATACACCCAGGGCGGCCCCTTCAGCGGTGCCACCATCCGCGAGGACGGCGACGTCAGCCTCATCCTCGACATCGTGCAGTTGATCCGCCAGACCCAGGCCCACCCCGCCAGCGCACCCGCCGCGGCCTAGCCGTCAGCAAAGGAGATTCCTCGTGGATAGCACCTATATCACCCCTTTCATCAAGTCCGTGCAGAACGTCTTTGAAACCATGCTCCAGCTCCACGTCCAGGTCAGCGATCCCTCCATCACCCGCAGCGGGGAACTGTCCTTCGACGTCTCGGGCATCATCGGCATGTCCGGCGATATGGAAGGCTCCATCGCCTTAAGCTTCCCCATCGCCACCGCCGAACGCGTCGTCAGCCTCTTCGTCGGCGAGGAAATGGCCCACACCCACGCCGACTTCCCCGACGCCATCGGCGAACTGGTCAACATGATCTCCGGCGGCGCCAAGGCCAAGTTCGTCGGCAAACAGGTCACCATCACCTGCCCCTCGGTCATCATCGGCCGCAAACACGCCGTCCACGGAGCCAAGGACGTCATCTGCATCCACCTGCCCTGCACCTCCGATTGCGGCGACTTCGCCCTGGACGTCTCCATCAAGCAAAGCTCCCTCGCCACGTCCGCCAAACCCGCCGCCGCCAAAGCCACCGCCTAAGTCACCCGCCTAAGTTACCCGCCAATCCCCCGCGGGAAGGAGTCGGATATGAAGATTCTGTTGGTCGATGACTCAAAGACCATGCGCAATATCCAGAAGGGCATCTTGACCCAGCTCGGTTACACCGACGTCCAGGAAGCCTTCGATGGCCTGGACGCCATGTCCAAGGTCGGCGCCTATCAGCCCGACCTCCTGCTGGTCGACTGGAACATGCCCAACATGGACGGCCTGACCTTCGTCAAGCAGTTCCGCGCCAAGGGCGGCAAAGCCCCCATCATCATGGTCACCACCGAGGCCGAAAAAGCCCGCGTCGTCGAAGCCATCAAGGCCGGCGTCAATAACTACGTCGTCAAGCCCTTCACCCCCGATGGCCTAAGCGAGCGCATCAAGGAAACCCTCGCCCGCGTGACCACCGCCGCTTAACGCCCCCGCGGCTTACGACGCAAGGGATGGTGCCGCCATGTCCGCGCCCACCGACACCGGTTCAATCCGCGTCATCATCGCCAAGGATGCCTCGGCGGCCCAGCTGTCCATCGCCGCCGATTGCCCGCGCCAATCCCTCAACGCCCAGATCTGCCTCAACCTCCTCCAGCAGCAGGGTCTGGCCGTCACCCCCCCCGTCCGCCACGCCGTCGACGCCTTCCTTCGCCAACTGCCCCCCCAGGGCCAGGAAGCCAATGCCGTCGTCGCTACCGCCCAGCCCGCCAAGGACGGCACCGATGGCCACGTCGCCTGGCTGCTGGAAGAAGCCGCCCCCAACGACGCGGCCGCCAACTCCAAAAACTACTACGCCCACAGCGCCTACCTGATGGTCAAGCCCGGCCAGGTCCTCGGCCAGGTCCATAACCCCACCCCCGGCGAGGATGGCCGCGATATCTACGGCAAAACCATCGCCGCCAAAATCGGCAAGCCCGCCCCCCTCCAGCTCGACGAATCCATCCACCGCGATTCGGCCGGACAACTCGTCGCCCAACGCGAAGGCGTCCTCACCCGCGAAGGCAATAAAGCCTCCATCCGCCATCTCCTGGAAGTCCCCGAATACGTCGATTTCTCCACCGGCAACATCGACTTCAGCGGCGACGTGGTCATCCGCAAGGGCGTCCGCGATCGCTTCGTCGTCAAGGCCGGCGGCAGCGTCGAAGTCTTCGGCCCCATCGAAGCGGCCACCATCGATTGCCGACGCGACCTGGACGCCCACGGCGGATTCGCCGGCCGCGAACGCGGCCACGCCCACATCGGCGGAAACCTCCGCGCCAAATATCTGGACAATATCCAGGGCGAGATCCGCGGCGACCTCCTGGCCGATCGCGAAGTGGTCAACTGCGCCCTGACCATCCACGGCGGCATCGCCTCGCCCCACGCCGCCATCGTCGGCGGACACCTCACCGTCGCCAACACCGTCCACGTCGGCACCCTCGGGTCCGACGCCGACGTCCCCACCGAATTGATCCTCGGCACCGTCCCTCGCCTCGAATCCCTCTGCCGACAACTGCAAACCATCACCCACACCCTCCAGGCCCAGAACGACAAACTCCTCGGCCAGCAGAAACAGATCCAGGACCTCTCCGGCCGACGCACCACCTCCATCGACAAGGAAAAACAAACCGAAATCCTCTTCAGCCTTTCCTCCCTCCGCGTCCCCCTCGCCCGCGCCCAAGTCGCCCTCCAGGAGCTGCAGACCCGCATCGACGCCCAACGCACCGTCAATCTTAAAATCGAACGCCGCCTCCACGCCGGCGTCATCCTCACCCTCGGCCTAAGCAGTTTCCGCGTCACCCGCGACACCCGCGGGCCCTTGCACATCACCGGCAGCCCCAAAGGCGATCTGGTCTTCCGCTGCGGCGATGGTCCCTCCCAACCCTTGGCTCAGATCGCCGAAGTTCACGTGAAAGCCGCCTGATTCTCCTTGCTCCACCTTGCCCCCGAAAAAGGGACTCCCATGCGCGTCTTAATCGTCGACGATTCCGCCTTCATGCGTCGGGCCATCAAACAGATGCTCGAAACCGATCCGACCATCCAGGTCGTCGGCCTAGCCCGCCATGGCCGCGAAGGTCTCGAACTGGCCGAAAAGCTCAAGCCCGACCTGATCACCATGGACATCGAAATGCCCGAGATGGACGGCCTGACCTGCCTCCGCCACGTCATGCGCCAGTGCCCCACCCAGGTCCTGATGCTCAGCTCCCTGACCACCGAAGGCTCCCAGGCCGCCTTAACCGCCCTTAAACTCGGCGCCGCCGACTTCCTGGCCAAGGACATGTCCCAGGTCTCCCTGTCCATCACCACCATCCAGGACGAACTGCTCACCAAGGCCCGCGCCTTAGGCTCTGCTAATAAAGGTCGCTTTGCCCGCCGCCCCGCCACCTCTCCGCCCGCGCACCTGGTCCCCGTCTTCCGCCCCGGGCAATTCGACGTCATCTGCATCGGCTCAAGCACCGGCGGCCCGCCCATCCTCGAAAAAGTCCTCCCCGCCCTGCCTCCCACCCTCGTCACCCCCGTCGTCGTCGCCCAGCACATGCCCGAACTCTTCACCCGCACCATGGCCGAACGCCTCAACGAGTCCTGCCAGCTCCCCGTCGTCCACGCCAACGACCATATGCCCCTCCAGCCGCGCACCATCTACATCGCCCCCGGCAAACGCAATATCCACCTCCACAAGCTCAGCCTCGCCAAGTGGGAAATCCTCGTCAACGACCTGCCCGCCTCCTCTCTCTACCGCCCCAGCGTCGACGCTCTCTTTGATTCCGCCGCCACCGCCACCGGCAAACGCACCCTGGGCATCGTCATGACCGGCATCGGCGAGGACGGCCTGATCGGCGGCCGCGCCCTCCACGCCGCCGGCGGCACCCTGCTCGCCCAATCCGAAGAAACCTGCGTCGTCTACGGCATGCCCAAAGCCATCACCCAAGCCGCCCTCATCGTCGCCAGCCTCTCCCCCGACCAGATCATCACCTGCCTCCAATCCCTGGCCCGCAACCACCCCGCCGACGTCCCCACCCCCACCCCATAAAACACTCCGTCCAAGCCCACTGATCTACGATGCGCCTCCGTGCATTTCCTTATCTAAAGCCCAGGGATTCCTTCCCTGGGCTCTGCCTCCTTCTTCCGCACCCCCCGCCTTACAAGCCCAGGCATTGCCATGCCTGGGTGTCTGGCTGCCTGGCTGTCTGGGTTCTCACAGCCCCGCATGGAAATCCGGGGCCAGATCCATGCCTTCCGGGTTGCCTCACTTGCCTTGTTGCCTCACTTCCGCGCGCCTTGCCTTGTCCAAGCCCAGGCATTGCCATGCCTGGGTGTCTGGTTGCCTGTCTGCCTGGCTGTCTGTCTACCTGGTTTCTCCCAGCCCCGCACGGAAATGCGGGGCCGGTTCAAATTCTTCCGCGTGCGAACCCCCCATCGCCCCCGCGCATGCGGCACTCGCATTCGTCATTCGCCGGGTACCTGGGTCTAAGGCGCAGCCGCGCCCCAGCGCCTGCCTATTTTTTGGTGAGTGATCGCCCCCCGAAGATCGCCACGCCTCCCCGCCCCAACGGGGCGGCGGAATGTAGCCACGGGCGAAGCGTCCGCCCGCCGCCAGGCGGGCGCAGCGCAACCCGTGGTCCCCCCGTCCCTCTCCCCGCCTCCCCGCCCCAACGGGGCGAAGGAATGTAGCCACGGGTGAAGCCTCCGCCCTCCCCAAAGCGGGCGCAGCGCAACCCGTGGTCCCCCCGTCCCTCTCCCCGCCTCCCGCCCCAACGGGGCGAAGGAATGTAGCCACGGGTGAAGCGTCCGCCCGCCGCCAGGCGGGCGCAGCGCAACCCGTGGTCCGCAGTCTCCTCATCCCACCCGCCCCAGCGGGCCGGAGGACGCCTCCCCTTCCCTCTACTCTCAACTTTCTCCTTTCTCCCCTCTACCCCCTACCCTGTACCCCGTACCCTACTTCCCCGTGGTCTGACCCCCGAAATGTGTACCAGGTAGGATGCGCGGGGTATTGGCCGAGTAGGGCCAGGAAGGACAGGGACCGATGCGTGGGAAGCGTCATCGTCCGGAG
>JADZET010000461.1 GCA_020850375.1 Phycisphaeraceae bacterium
CGTGGCCGTGGCCGACGCCGTGGCCAACGCCATGAAGGCCTGGGCCATCGAGAAGGGCGCCACCCACTACGCCCACGTCTTCTACCCCCTGACCGGCATCACCGCCGAGAAGCATGACAGCTTCCTCAGCCCCGATGGCAAGGGCGGCGCGATCGTCGAGTTCAGCGGCAAGCAACTGATCCAGGGCGAACCCGACGCCTCGTCCTTCCCCTCCGGCGGCATCCGCGCCACCTTCGAGGCTCGCGGCTACACCGCCTGGGACGTGACCAGCCCCGCCTACATCCTCGAGAACCCCAACGGCACCGTGCTGGTCATCCCCACCGCCTTCGTCTCCTGGACGGGCGAAGCGCTGGACAAGAAGACCCCGCTGCTGCGTTCGATGCAGGCCCTGAACAAGCAGGCCCAGCGCGTGCTCAAGATCTTCGGCCACGCCGACCCCGGCTTCGTCTTCGCCACCGCCGGCCCGGAGCAGGAATACTTCCTGATCGACCGCAACTTCTTCTTCTCCCGACCGGACCTGACGATCTGCGGCCGAACGCTCTTCGGCGCCAAGCCGCCCAAGGGCCAGGAGTTCGAGGACCAGTACTTCGGCGCCATCCCCGAGCGCGTGCTTGCCTGCATGCTCGAGGTCGAGCATGAGCTGTTCAAGCTCGGCGTGCCGGTCAAGACCCGCCACAACGAGGTGGCCCCCTCGCAGTACGAGATCGCCCCGGTCTACGAGAATGCCAACATCGCCGCTGACCATCAGCAGTTGATCATGATCACGCTCTGCCGGGTGGCGGCGAAGTACGGCCTGGCCTGCCTGCTGCACGAGAAGCCCTTCGCCGGCATCAACGGCTCAGGCAAGCACCTCAACTGGTCGCTGGGCACGAGCAAGGCCAACCTGCTCGAGCCCGGCGACACGCCCCATGAGAACGCGCAGTTCCTGGTCTTCTGTGCCGCGGTCATCCGCGCGGTGCACAAGTTCTCCAAGCTCCTGCGCATCACCATCAGCCACAGCGGCAACGACCATCGCCTCGGCGCCAACGAGGCCCCGCCGGCGATCATCAGCGTCTACCTCGGCGACCAGCTGGCGGACATCTTCGAGCAGATCGAGAAGGGCAAGGTCAAGGCCGCCAAGACCAGCGGCTTCATGAACGTCGGCGTGGACACGCTGCCCGCCCTGCCCAAGGACGCCGGCGACCGCAACCGCACCAGCCCCTTCGCCTTCACCGGCAACAAGTTCGAGTTCCGCGCCGTCGGGTCGAGCCAGTCGATCAACGGCCCGCTGGTGGCGCTCAACACCATCGTCGCCGACTCGCTCGACTACGTGGCCACCGAGCTCGAGAAGGCCACCAAGGGCGACCCCAAGAAGCTCAACGACGCCGTGCAGAAGCTCGTGCAGACGATCATCAAGGAGCACAAGGCCGTCATCTTCAACGGCGACAACTACTCCGCCGCCTGGCACAAGGAGGCCGAGAAGCGCGGCCTGCCCAACTACAAGAACACCGCCGACGCCCTGCCCCACCTGCTGGACAAGGACGTGGTGGAGGTCCTGGCCAAGTACGGCGTGCTCTCGGAGCGTGAGACCCACAGCCGCTACGAGATCTACACCGAACGTTACTGCAAGGACATCAACACCGAGGCCCAGCTCTGCCTGAACATCGCCAAGCGTTCGATCCTGCCGGCGGCCTACCGCTACCAGGGCGAGCTGGCGTCGACGGCCGCATCGATCAAGGCCGCGGGCAAGAGCTGCGACATGACCTCGCTGGCGCAGGTCACCGAACTCGTCGGCCAGCTCGAGGCGTCGATCAAGAAGCTCGGCCACGCCATCGACCACAAGGCCGAGGGCGACGTCCTGGCCCACGCCAAGCACTACCGCGACGACGTCGTGCCCGCCATGGTCGACGTCCGCAGGGCCAGCGACGAACTCGAGACGCTCATCGCCGACGATCTCTGGCCGCTGCCGACGTATCAGGAGATGCTTTTCATCAAGTAAGAGCAGATCTTGCACCCCCCGACAATGACCCCAGCCCGTCCAAGGCAGGGGCCGCGAGCCCGGGACTCCCTCGAGTCTCGGGCTTTTTTTGACTCAACACCGGACAGTCTCCCGAATCCACGGCGCCGCCACGCCTGCGAATCGCGCCCGTGGCTCGGGTAGTTTCCCGAGGAAGATGCTCAACTCTGGAACAGGCAGGGATAAGTAATTGTCATTATTGCCGGCTGCGTCGGCCCTCCGCTTAAAAAAGAATAATTTGTATGTTATGTTCGTGATCAGTGTTCGTGGTCTCGTGTCACATCTAGAGGAGGGAAAGAGATGGTTCCATTCAGACTCGTTGTGATATCGACTGTGTCCGCGGCGCTCCTGATGTTGCCGGCGACGGCGTCGGTGCTGAGCACGTCGTTCCTGCAGACCAACTTCAATCAGGGTGCTTCGTCCGTCGCGGAGTCGGAGTGGGGGCTGCTGGACCTGGAGTTTACCGGGATCGGCGGCCTGCAGTTCGTGAACCTGGTGGTCGACGGCCAGTGGGTGATCCGTAATTCGCCGCTGATCAGCTCGGAGGGATTGGGCATGCCGCACCAGGCGGGTATGATCTTCAACCTGGGCAACGATCGCGGCGTCAACGTCAGTTCGCTCAGCTACACGCTGGACGTCGGACCGTCGATCCTGACCTCGGCGCCGGCGGGCGTGCCCATCACCGCGCCGGTAGGCGACGTGAACGTGACGGTGGGCGGGCGCGGCGGGGCCCTGGGCGTGATCGCCGACGCCGTCGGGGCCATCATCGGCGCGATCCCCATCGACTGGGCCTTCAACTCGGGCATGATCAACCAGGACATCGGCGTCGACGAGTGCGTGCCCGGGGCGTTCTCCAACAGCCTCAAGTGGCTCAAGCCGCGCAAGGGCTTGACCAATCTGCCCGACGACAAGATCACCGTCGACGCTCTCAAGGGCCCGACGAACTGGTCGCCCCCGCAGGTGACCCCGCCGGAGCTCGACGAGAACGGCGACCCGATCCCCGGCACGGGCGGCGATCCGATCCCCGGCACCGGCGGCACGCCCGTCGACGGCTCGGACTGGCAGGGCAAGCGAGACGCCGTGGACGACTACGGCGTGACCACCCGCGCCTTCACCATCGCCCAGATCGACCAGGTGATGGAGGAGATCGAGGACGGCCAGGACGTCGAACTGCTCGCCCCGCACCACGGGGCGGTGGTCACGGGGATCGTCAAGTTCCTCGACGGCACCTACGCCATCCGCGTCACGCACGACACCGAGCAGGGCGTGGCCGGCGGGACGCGCAACCAGTACATCATCTACGACCCGAGCACGGGCC
>JADZET010000462.1 GCA_020850375.1 Phycisphaeraceae bacterium
ACGTGTCCGGCCGCCATGAAGAGCATCCGCCGGGTTTGGTGCATGACGAACGCCGACGCCCACTGGATCGCCGCCAGGCCGATGCGTGGTGAGTGGTGGTTCTCGCTGATGGCGTACAAGAGCGCCAGCTTTCGAACCTGCTCGCTGACACGGCCCCAGACGGTGGTGCCGACCGAATCGCTTTTGGCTTCCGCCTTGGCGTATTCGGTCTCGGCCGCCTTGCGCGTCTCGATTAACAATCGCCTGGCCTCATCGGTCTGCTCGACGACGGCGGGCACGGGGTGGATGCCCAGCAGGTTGCCCCTACGCTCGCCGGGCTGATAGTCCGCCCACCACTTGGCCGTCGCCAGCACTCTTGGCGGGGGCGGGTCGAGTCCCGGCTCCTGACCCGCTGGCCTGGGCCCGGATTCGAGGATGATCATGCGGGCGAAGAAGCCGTTGGTGAGCATCCGCTCGGAGAGCGCCTCGTAGTAGTGGTTGGGGATCGCCGTGCCGTAGATGACCAGGCAGGGTTGGTCGATGACCCCCGGCGATTCCTTTCCGGCCTTGCGGCGCATGGGGAAGACGCTGTTGGCCGATGAATACATCGTCAGCAGCGTCGACATGATCGCCTCGTGCCGGGCGTCCTTGGCCTTGTTGATCGACTGCAGCATCCCGTCGATCTCATCGGTCTGGAAGAGCATGCTGGGGGTCTGAAAGAGCGCATCTTGCAGCCCCTCGCCACTGGCAAAGTGCAGCCCAAGGCAATCGGCCATGCCAACGGCGTGGAGCACGTCGTTGTTGACCTTACGCGACTGGTCTTTGCCAGCGCTGGAGTGCGCCAACCCCAGCAGGTAGATGTTGGTGCGGTTATCACCCGGATCGCGGACTTTGCGGCCCGCAAGCACCGCCTGAAGCGCCAAGGCCCCGGCGAAGGCCATCACCGGGTTGGGGTAGGGCGCGATGGCCAGCGTATGATCCATCACCTCACTGATGAAGCCCGGCACCCGCAGCATCTCTGGCGGCAACGGGCCGGGGTCTGGAATCTCCGGCGCACGCGGTACATCGGCCGGGCATGCACTGGGGTTCGAGGCCATATCCACGATGCCGGAGATGTTCACGCCAAGGTCATCCTCGGGCATCGCGCCCCCATAGCCGGCCAGGCGCAAAGCGCCAGCGGCCTCTTCATACCGGCCGCCGTGGTTCAGCAAGGTGTAGACCGAGAAGGGCGAGTAGGCGCGATTGGGCTCAAACGGATCGGCACTGGCGCTGAAGACGTAGAAGACGCGGTCTTGCAGCGTGGCAGACCAGCCCGCATCCTTGCCCGGCCGTCGCCAATACTCGTTGACGCCCTCGCGCACCCGCGTCCACCCGGCCTGCGCCAGCACTTCGCGGACATCCCCACGCTGGTTGAAATCGTCACCGGGCCGATCGGCGCTGGCGCACGAACCCGCTGCGGTCGGCGGCGTGACCATCGCGGATGTGGGACGCGGCGGCAGATCCACCACCGGCGGCACATATTCATTGAGTTCCCAGGCCGCCTGCAGCAGCACATCCCTCTCGGACTCGCTCAGCACGGGCGGGTGGGCCAGGTCGCCCTGGATCACCTCATAACCCGGCGTCGGCGCGCAGAGGAAGAGGCCGCCTTCGCCACGGGTCTCGATGAGTGTGGTAATCTTGTCATCTCGCCGACGCTGGGCCAATTTCATGTTGCCGCAGACGCTGGTTTGGCAGCGGTAGAAGACGTGGCGACCATCACGCTGGGTGCGCTCGATCACCAGCTTCGCCAGCAGGTCCGGCGGCACACGCGACGCCCAGGCATCGAAGAGTTCGCCGGCGGCGTCAAAGTCGATCATCTCGGCATGGCCGGAGACGGCCCCGCAGATAATGCACAGCGCGTCTGGCCCGTTGGCTAGCCACGCCGAGAGCTCCATCTCGGTGGGCAGTCGCTCGCGGTAGCGCTTCCACCTGCCGACGGCGGGGCGCTTCTGGGCGCGCCTGGCCGGCAGGATGCACAGCTCCGCCCGGAGGCAGGCAGAGGCGGCGACGGCAATGTTCCCTGGGCTCAGTTGCACGGAGCCTCCCGTGCTGGGAGCAAGGCACAATGGGTCATGGCGTACTGCGACCAGGCTCGGATGTGCCGACGCAGCTCATCGAGGTTGGCACTTTCGGTCCTGGAGATTTCGCCCTGCCAGACAGTCCGGAGGCTGGTGACGCTCATGTCCTGCGCATCGCCCTCCACAATAAGCACCGTGGCCGGGCAGAGCCGCGTGAGGCGTTGAAATAGAATGCGCTGACCGGTGGCGATCTGACTGTGCTCCTTCCACTCCAACAACAGCAGGTTGCCGTTGATCTCGACGATGCCGTCGATATCGCCGAAGGCGATGCGCCCGGGCAGGCAGTCGGCCAGCAGCTCGATCTTCGGGCGTTTGACGCGGTTGAAGCATCCGCGCGTGGCGCAATCCCAGCGCATGGGGTTGATTCCGCTATCGGACGACATGACACACGCTCCCCAGGTCCGAAAAGGCCTGCGTGAATGCCTCAATGCGGGGCCCCAGGTAGAGCAGGGCCTGCCCCTGGAGCGGCGCGGACTGCTTGTTGGGATGCCAGAAGCGAATGCGGCCTGCCGGAAAGCAGACCGCCGACGCCGCGCCCAGGAGCAACTGAAACCATCGCGTTTCCGTGGCGTTGTTCACCAGCACCACCGCCTGCGGAACGTCGCCGGCCCGGTGATGGGCGACGAGTTTCTCGCAGAATTGTTGAATCAACGGCTGGGCAAAGGGCGGGTTCATCCACACGCGGCCGTGCCACGGCTGGAGCAGGCCATCGTCCTGGGCGGTGAAGAACCGCGCCGCATCGACCACCGCGTTGGCCGCCGCGCTGGAGGCCGGGTCCAAATCGATGCCGCCCATGACGCTCAGGGCTCGCCGGATGTGATCTTCCGGCGTGTACCACTCGTTGTCGCCGGAGTTGCGGGCGACATGTGGTTCTTTCAGCTTGGTGTACTCGGCGTGAATGGACGTTTCGCCGCGACGAAGCTTCTCCTGCGTCTGATCATCGCCGTGGCGGGCGATGTAATCAGCCTTGGCCAACGTGTCGTGGGAGATGCCGACCGCCTTGGCGAGCTGCCTGTTGTTGTCGATCTCCCGACTGTCAGAATCCTGACGCTCGGGCGTCGTGTCTCCTTCGCGCAGATTGGCCAGCCGCTTCCGCGTGGCCTTCTCCGCGATCAGCGGCTTAAGTTTCAGGGCAAGCTCCGCCCGCTGGTATGGCGTGAGGTTCCGTCGCCCAAACTGATGCTCGATGATCCAGCGCTGCGCCTCGTTCCTGTCATCGAGGCTGAGCTCGCACACCTTGTACTCGATGCCGTGCCGGTCGCAGATCTCCTTGCGATGGTGACCATCCAGCAACACGCTCTGCTCGGCCCACACAACCAGCGGATGGAGACAGCCGTCGCGCAGCAGATTCTGCTCCAACCGCGAGCGCTCCTCCTCGGTCAGCGGCGGGATCAACTGACGCAGCTGCTCATCCACAATGATTACTTGTTCCAGGACACAGGTCATCGCTTTGGCTTCCTCCTACGAACAGCCCGTCGTGGTTCCACAGCCCAGGCACACGTAGCACGTCCCCGCGCGAACGGTCGCGCCGTCGCACTGGCCGCACCGCGGGCCTTGCGAGGGGGGCTGTGGGGACCGGGGCGTGGTCGTCGGCATGGCTGGCGGTGTTGGCGCAGGCGATGGGTTCGCTTTCTCGTGCATGGGGTACCTCATGGTTTAAAAAGGGATATCGTCGTCGGCCGGCACGTAATTCGGCTCGTTCAGCGGCGTATCGGCCATGGGCAGTTCCGCCAGGTCTGCAGGATCGGGCTTCTCGCCCAGTTCGCACTTGACGATCCGGTCGTACTTCTCGCCGGTGACGCTGCGGACGGTGATCGACAGCGCCTCAGCCAGCGCCCCGGCGTTCGCCAGGGCGACGGCGTCGTCGACGTTCTCCGGCACCGGCAGGCGCGAGCGCAGCTTCCACCAGGCCTCGGCCTTGCCCCTGGCGTAACCCGTGTGCTCGAAGCAGACCCACTCGCTACGGTGGTCATTGAAGCCGATGCGGTAATCCACCCGCATGGTTCGCGGGTGATCCTCGGGGGCGTCGCGCTTCACGTGGACGCTGTAGCCGACCTCACTGACGGCGTGCTGCGTCTCGGTGATCTCCCTGGAGAGGATGCCGGCCGTGGACGCTTCCTGTTCATGCTGGCCGCGATTGGGGGGTGGGAACTCATAACCGCACTCGGGGCAGAGGGTGTAGGCGGCGTGGATCACCGCCTGGCACTGCGGACATTCCTTGGCGGGCGCTTCACCCGAGCCTGTGGCTCGATCCTTGATCTCCAAGGCGTCGACGGGGCCATGCCGCAGGATATTGCCCCCGAAGTCCAAAATCAGGCAGTCGGTCTTGCCCGGATGCAGCCGGAATCCTCGACCCACCATCTGGTAGTAGAGTCCCGGCGAGTTCGTCGGCCGCAACAACGCCACGCAGTCGATGTTGGGGGCGTCGAAGCCGGTCGTCAGCACGTTGACGTTGACCAGGTACTTGAGCTGCCCATCCTTGAACTTTTTCAAGAACTCCGCCCGCTCGAACGGCAGCGTGTCGCCGCAGACAAAGCCGCATTCGTGGCCCATCTCCCCCAGCACCTTCTGCACGTGCAGGGCGTGCTGGACGCCGGCGGCGAAGATCAACACTGAGTGCCGGTCGGCGGTCTGGTCGACGATCTCGCGGCAGGCCGAGCGCACCAGAGAGTCATCATCCATCAACGTCTCGACCTCGCCCGCGATGAACTCGCCGCCCCGAATGTGCAAGGTGGATGTGTCCACCTTGCGCTTCCCCGCCTTGCTTTTGAGGGGACAGAGATACCCCTGCACGATCAATTCGCGCACACCGACTTCGTAGCAGATGTGGTTGAGCAGGTTCTCCGGGCCGCAGATCAGACCCGTGCTCATCCGGTACGGCGTGGCGGTCAGACCGACCAGGCGGATGTTGGGATTGACCACGCGGGCGTCGTCCAGAAACGTGCGGTACATCCCCTCGCCGTCCGGCGGGAGCATGTGCGCTTCGTCGATCAGGATCAGATCGAATCGGTCCAGTTCGGCGGCACGGCGGTAGACGCTCTGAATCCCCGCCACGATGATCGGGTGTTCGGTGTCGCGGCTCTTTAAACCCGCTGAATAGACCCCGATGCGGTTCCACAGGTCCGGAGCCATCGCGTGGAGCTTGTCGGCGGCCTGCTCGATCAGTTCCTTCACATGCGCCAGGATCAACACCCGCCCATCCCATTGCTGGACGGCGTCACGGCAGATCGTCGCCATCACCGGGGTTTTGCCGCTGTTGTGATGAACGATGAAATGGCCGTCCAGGTAGAGATGGTCTGCGTCAAGGAGAAAGCCGTAGTAGCGCCCACGGCCGGCGGGCTCTACGCTGAAGCCCGTGCGCAGGACGGATTTCTTCTGCAGCCGCGCTGCCGGCCGGCGACGAGGAAGACGACACGGAACTTCGCTGAAATCGCCCCAGATCGACAGGCGAAAATACCAGCCGCCGGCCCCGCTCTGGCAAGAGCAGTACTTTCGAGTGCAATGGGCGGCGAATCCGAGACTACGCGCAAGGAACATGATGTCCGTCGCCAGTTCTCGGGACTGGGTGATGTGATCCACCCCGCTCTTGTTGGCGCAGCCATCGCTGTCCAGCAGGCCGGCCAAGAGCAACATTCGCTCTTGCCGCGTCGCGGTCAAATAGGTGTGCGGGATGAACTTGCTCGCCGCATTCCGGCCGGCCAACTCCAAAGATGCCAGCGCTTCCGTAAGAATGCCGTATTTCCCCTCCTCCTTGACGATGCGATAGGAGGGGCAGCGACCACCCGAGGCATGGATGGTTACGCCACAGTTGATGCCGTGGGCGTACTCAATCCAGGCGTCAGCAATCTCCTCGTCAGCGGTTGTCAATTGGATCGTGTCGTCGCTAAGGCAGCCGTCTCCAAGAAGCAGGCCAAAGATGTATGGAGGGATGGGAAGATTTGGGCGTGTCGTGAACTCGACCGCGACGCGACGGAGTTTTCGCAGGTGCCGCCAGGATTTCGGTTTCGTCAGGTAATCCTTGACGGCGATGTTGTCGATCTCGCCGCCACGCCGATAGCACGCGAACTCCCGTTTGCCCTCATTGGTACAGACCAGCGAAAGCACATGGCCCGCGTTGACGACGAACGGCTCGCCGCGGTGCGGCGTAACCCGGAACATGTCGTCCTCGCCCCGAAACAACTGTAGAACGCGGCGGGGTTGGCTGTCCGGTCCCATGAGCACATCACCGACAGTCACGTCCTCAACAGGCTTGACCGTACCGTCAAACATGAGGATGGGATGCCCTGCCGCATGGCACGCGGTAGGCAGGACCACGCAGGGGTGATCGTCCCGCGCCCGCAGGTGGGCGTAGACAGCGGCGATGGCCTCGGATTGGTATGGCCGAAGCTGCATGGCTACTCCTCCAGCCTCGAACCTTCCGAAACTGCGACTTCCGGCGCGGCCACCTTTGCGAGCAGCCGTCCGCTTCGCCTGCAGTCCACGCATTCGCGGCCTACGCCGAGGCGGCTATGCCGGCTTCGGTTGAACGCAGCGAATGGTTTGATTTGCCCGCAGTAG
>JADZET010000463.1 GCA_020850375.1 Phycisphaeraceae bacterium
CGCCAACGGCCGGGGGAGTCAGCCCCGGCCCACCGCACCGCGGACCCCTGGGAGCACAGGCGATGATTGTGGGCGTTCCTCGTGAGATCAAGAGCGATGAGTACCGCGTGGCGATGCTTCCGGTGGGGGTGGCGATGCTGCGCCAGGCGGGTCATGAGGTGATCGTCGAGGCGGGAGCGGGCTTGGGCAGCGGCTTCGAGGACGCGCGGTACGTCGAGGCCGGCGCGACGATTGAGGCGGAGCATGGGCGGGTGTTCGAGCGGGCCGAGATGATCGTCAAGGTCAAGGAGCCGTTGGGCGAAGAACTGGGCATGCTCCGGGCCGGGCAGGTGGTCTTCACCTACTTCCACTTCGCCGCGAGCAAGGCGCTGACCGACGCGTGCCTGAAATCGAAGATCACGGCCGTGGCGTACGAGACGCTGACGGACGCGTCGGGGCGGCTGCCGCTCCTGACGCCGATGAGCGAGGTGGCGGGGCGGATGAGCGTGCAGGAGGGGGCGAAATACCTGGAAAAGCCCATGATGGGCCGGGGCATCCTGCTCGGCGGGGTGCCGGGGGTCGAGCCTGCGGACGTGCTGATCCTCGGGGCCGGCGTGGTGGGGACCAACGCGGCGAAGGTCGCGGCGGGCATGGGGGCACGCGTGGTCATCATGGATGTCAACCTCGACCGGCTTCGCTACCTCGATGACGTGATGCCGCCGAACGTGCGGGGCGTCTACTGCGATCCCTACGCGGTGCGAGAGCATGCGGTGCAGGCGGACCTGGTCATCGGGGCGGTGCTCATCCCGGGGGGGCGGACGCCGGTGCTGATCCAGAAGGACCTGCTCAAGCAGATGAAGAACGGGGCGGTGATCGTGGACGTGGGCGTGGACCAGGGCGGGTGCGTCGAGACGACCAAGCCCACCACGCACTCGAACCCCACCTACATCATCGACGGCGTCGTGCACTACGGCGTGACGAACATGCCCGGGGCCGTCGGCCGGACCAGCACGCAGGCGCTCTGCCACGCGACGCAGCCCTACGTGATCCGGTTGGCCTCGCAGGGGATCGACAAGCTGGCACAGAACGACCCGGCCTTCGCCTCGGCGCTGAACATGCGGGACGGCAAGATCACCAATCCGGCCGTGGCCGGGGCGTTTTCAACGCTGAAGTAGACCTATCGACGGCGCTAGTAGCTGTGCTCGGTGATCCTGACCTTCCCGCGGAAGGACCAGTAGATCACGGCGGTGTAGCCCAGGACGAAGGGCATGCCGATGGCGGCGATCAGGGCGGCGATCTTGAGCGTTAGATCGCTCGAGGCGCCCGAGTAGATTGTCAGGCTGTTCTGCGGCGTCGGGCTGGAGATCAGGAGGTTGGGGAAGATGGCCGCGCCGAAGAGGCCTACGAGGCTGAGGATCACCAGCGAGGAGCTGATGAAGGCCTGGCCTGGCTTCTTGAGGTAAACCGAACGCGGCACGTTGCCGATCGAGGCGATCGCCAGGCCGACGAAGATCCACAGCCAGGGCTTGTCCTCGAAGTTCTTCGTGGCTGAGGGGACGTGCATCAGGGTGACGATGGTCGTCAGCAGGTAGAGGACGACGAACGTGCCGTAGCCGTGCCAGATCCAGTGGTGGACTTTGTCCTGGAGCGGGGGCTCGGTCTTGAGGTAGAGGTAGATCGCGCCGTGCATGACGAACATGGCCACGGTCAGGAGGCCGACCAGTACCTGGTAGAAGCCCAGAAGGCCCAGCAGGCCACCCTCATAGATGCCACGCGGCGTGAGCGGCACACCCAGGATCGCGTTGCCGATGGCCACTCCGAAGAGCACCGCGGCCAGCAGGGACGAAATACAGAAGCTCCAGTCCCAGAACGCCCGCCAGCGCGTCGAGGTCATCTTGCTGCGGAACTCGATGGACACCGCCCGGAAGATCAGGGCGAACAATAGCAGCATCAGGGCCGTGTAGAAGCCGGAGAAGACCGAGGCGTAGACCTCCGGAAAGACGGCGAACATCGCCCCGCCGAAGGTGACGAGCCAGACCTCGTTGCCGTCCCACAAAGGGCCGATGGCGTTGATGAAGATGCGCTTGTCGTTGTCGGTCGAGGCCAGGGGGTGCAGGATGCCCACGCCCCAGTCGAAGCCGTCGAGCACGGCGTAGCCGCCGAGCAGCACGCACAGGAGGATGAACCAGAGCACGTTGAGGTCCATGAGAGATCCTCGCGAGGTTTGAGGGGAAGGGTCGAATCCGCTCCTGATCGTCAGTGAAAGGTAAAGATCGCCGCACGTGACAATCGGGCAACTAACTTGCTGGCGACGACTTGGACTTGGATTCGGTCATCGTCCCGCGTCGGTCAGCCAGCGAGGTGGCGGCCTCCATCAGGCCGGCCATGCTGGTGGCCGAGGTGGCCCCGGCGGGCTGCGGGCCCTTCTGGATCTTGTGGTTGAGCACCGTCACCCAGATCACGAACAAGAGGCCGTAGATCATCGCGAACATGATGATCGATGAGAGCACCTGCCCGGCCGAGACGACCTCGGACACGC
>JADZET010000464.1 GCA_020850375.1 Phycisphaeraceae bacterium
AAGGAGCTGGGGATGGACGCCGTGGCCCTGACCGACCACGGGAACATGCACGGGGCGATCGAGTTCTACAACGCCGCCAAGGCGGCGGGGATCAAGGCCATCCTGGGCATCGAGGCCTACGTCGCCCCGGGGGCGCGCACCGTCCGCGAGACGACCGGCGTGGCGGACGGCGGGTTCCACCTCGTGCTGCTGGCGGAGAACCTCACGGGATGGCAGAACCTCCTTAAGCTCAGTTCCGATTCCTACATCCAGGGGTTCTACTACCGGCCGCGCATGGATCGCTCGACGCTCGAGCAGTGGGGCGACGGGTTGATCGCCATCAATGGGCACCTGGGGTCGTCGATCGCTCATCACCTGACGCGCTACGTGCAGTCACACGATGAAAAGAATTATCAGGCGGCCCTGGACGAGGCCCGCTGGCACATGCAGGTCTTCAAGCCCAACGAGAAGGGCGAGCCGCGCTTCTACCTTGAATTGCAGCGCCACGGCATCCCCGAGCAGGACGCGATCAACCCGCTGATCCAGAAGATGGCCGGCGAATTGGGCCTGCCGCTGGTGGCGGACAACGACGCGCACTTTCTACTGGCTGACGACCACGACTCGCACGACACGCTGATCTGCATCTCGATGGGCAAGACCAAGGATGTTGAGAACCGCTTGCATTACTCGCCCGAGCTCTACGTCAAGGGCCCGGATCAGATGGCGGAGCTGTTCCCCGACGTGCCCGAGGCCGTCGAGAACACGCTCAAGATCGCCGACCGCTGCGACGTGAAGCTGGACTTTGGCCAGAGCCACGCCCCGGTGGTGAAGATCGAGCGCAAGG
This sequence comes from Phycisphaeraceae bacterium, assembly GCA_020850375.1. Next base: position 824 of record JADZET010000464.1, read on the forward strand.
CCGGCAAGGATTTCGACAAGAAGATCGCCAAGGAGCACGGCCTGGGCACGACGCCGTGGTACAAGGCTTTTTGCGCGCAGTTCACGCTCGAACCGTTCGACGCGCTCAAGGACAAGACGCCCCCGAAGGAGCTCAAGGACAAGTGCGACGCCGCCCTGCGTGCCCTGGCCGAGGCCGGGGCGATCTGGCGTTATGGGCCGGACGGCGTGACCGAACCCATCCGCCAACGGCTTGACCGCGAGCTGGGCATCCTGGCGGAGAAGAACATCTCCGCCTACTTCCTGATTGTCTGGGATTTCGTCAGCGAGGCGCGACGGCGCGGCATCCCCGCCTGCGCCCGCGGCTCGGGCGTGGGCACGATGGTGGGGTACTGCCTGGGCCTGTCCAACGCCTGCCCGGTGCAGTACGGCCTGCTCTTCGAGCGATTCACCGACCCGGACCGCTCGGAATACCCCGACATCGACATCGACCTCTGCCAGGACGGGCGAGCGGAGATCCTCGAATACGTCCGGCAGAAGTACGGGCACGTGGCGCAGATCATCACCTTCGGGACGCTCAAGGCTCGCGCGGCCGTGCGCGACGTCGGGCGCGTCCTGGCTGTGCCGTTGCCGCACGTCGACAAGGTATGCAAGCTCATCGGCGCGGGGCTGTCGACGACGATCGCCTCGGCGCTCGATCAGGAGCCGGACCTGGCCGCGATGTACCGCCAGGACCCCGTGACGCGCAAGATGCTCGACTCGGCCAAGCGGCTCGAGGGCCTGGCCCGTCACGCGGGGGTGCACGCGGCCGGCGTGGTCATCGCCACGCAGCCGCTGGATAACATCATCCCGCTGTTCAAGCCCTCATCGAGCGCTGACGATCCGATCGTCACGCAGTGGGATGGCCCGACGGTCGAGAAGATCGGCCTGCTCAAGATGGACTTCCTGGGCCTGCGCACGCTCTCGACGATCGAGAAGGCCAAGAAGCTCATCCGCGAATCGCTCAGCGACGCCGCCATCCGCAAGGCCATCGACCCGCAGGGCAAGAAACCGGCCGACTGGGACCCGCTGGACCTCGACCGCATCACCTACGACGACCAGCGCGTGCTCGAGCTGTTCCGTCGCGGCGAGACGGCCGGCGTGTTCCAGTTCGAATCCGGCGGGATGCGGAATCTTCTGCTGGCGATGAAGCCCGACCGGCTCGAAGACCTGATCGCCGCCAACGCGCTCTTCCGTCCGGGCCCGATGGCGCTGATCGACGACTACAACGCCCGCAAGCACGGCCGCCAGCCCGTGCCGAAGCTGCACCCGATCGTGGACAAGTTCACGGCCGAGACCTACGGCGTGATGGTCTACCAGGAGCAGGTGATGCAGATCGTCCACGAGCTCGGCGGCATCCCGCTCCGCGCGGCCTATACGCTGATCAAGGCCATCAGCAAGAAGAAGCGCGACACGATCGACGCCAACCGCGAGACCTTCATGCAGGGGTCCGCCAAGCACGGTCTGCCCGCTCACGACGCGCAGAAGCTCTGGGACATGATCCTCCAGTTCGCGGGCTACGGCTTTAATAAATCGCACTCGACGGGCTACGCCATCGTGGCCTATCAGACGGCGTACCTCAAGAGCTATTTCCCGATCCAGTACATGGCGGCCGTGCTGACGTACGAGTCGGTCAACACGGACAAGGTCGTCGAGTACATCGACGAGTGCCGGCATCTGACGCTGCCCCCGCCCGCCGGCTCAAATGCTCCCGGAAAACGCGGCGTCGAGATCCGTCCGCCGGACATCAACTCTTCTGGGGTTGGTTTCACCGTCGTCTACGACAAGGACGAGACGCACGACCCGGCCCACGGGCACATCCGCTTTGGTCTGTCCGCCGTTAAGGGCGTGGGCGACAAGGCCATCGCCGCCATCACGGCCGTGCGTGACAAGACCGGGCCCTTCAAGAGCCTCTATGATTTCGCCGAGCGCGTGCCGCTCTCGACGGTGAACCGGGCGACGATCGAGGCGCTGATCAAGTGCGGCGCGTTCGACGCGATCCACGGGCAGGAGAAGCGGGCCTGCCTGATGCAGGCTCTCGACGCCGCCCTGGCCGCCGGCCAGCGCGCCGCGGCCGACCGCGACTCGGGCCAGATGAACTTCTTCGCCGGCCTGGCCCCCCCGCCCCCGCCCCCGGGAGCTAAAGATGGAGGCAAAGGGGGTTCCGGTGAGCCTTCGATCATCCTGCCCAAGACCGAGCCCTGGGGCCGCAACGAGATGCTCAAGCACGAGAAGGACGCCCTGGGCCTGTACGTCTCGGCCCACCCGATGGACTGGCATCGCGACACACTGCGGAGCTTCTCGAGCGCCACGGTGGCCGAGCTGCGCGGCCTGCCGGCCGAGACGGGCGTGGTCGTCGGCGGCATGCTCACGCGGGTGAAGATGACCGTGACCAAGTCCGGCCGGAATCCCGGGGCGAAGATGGCGATGATCGGCGTGGAGGACGACACCGGCTCGATCGAGGGCGTGATCTTCGCCGACGCCTACGCCGTCTACGCCAACCTCATCACGCCCGACCGGATCGTCCTGCTGCGGGGCAAGGTGGACCGGCGGCGCGAGGAGCCGAACCTGATCGTTGAGGAGGTCATCCCCGTCGAGGAGGCGGCCTCGAAGCTGACGCGGGCGGTCAAGATCGTTCTGTCCGATCCTTC
>JADZET010000465.1 GCA_020850375.1 Phycisphaeraceae bacterium
GGACCTCGGCCTTGGCCGGGTGCACGTTGACGTCCACCTCGCCGGGGTCGATGTCGAGCATGACCACGGCCAGCGGGAACTTGTCCATCGGCATCAATCCGCGGTAGGCCTCCTTCACGGCGTGCTGGAGGTTGCGGTCGCGGATGGGCCGGCCGTTGACGGAGAGGTGGATGAACTTGGCCGTCGCTCGCGCGAGGCTCGGCGCGCCGGCCATGCCCCAGACGCCGGCACGGGCGATGTGGTGCGGCAGTTCGTGCGAGAATTCGAGCAATCCCTCGGTCAATTCCCCGCCCAACAGGTCGATGCACCGCTGGGCCGGTGTCGCGGCGGGCTCGAGGTCGAGCGTGGTTCGGCCGTTGTGGCTCAATCGAAACGACACGCCCGGGTGAACCATGGCGATGCGCGTGACGGCCTCGGTGACGTGGGCCATCTCGGTCGGCCCCTGCCGCAGGAACTTGCGTCTGGCCGGTGTGTTGAAGAACAGGTCGCGGATCTCGATGACCGTGCCGGGCGCGCCGGCCGCCGGTGCGACGCCGGACGTCTCGCCGCCGAGGGACTCGATCATCGCCGCCTCGTCGGCCGGCTTGCCGTTGATCCGCGCCCGGCTGGTCAGGCGCAAGCGGCTGACCGACGCGATCGACGCCAGCGCCTCGCCACGGAAGCCCAGCGTGCCGATGGCCGCGAGCTGCTCGGCGGTTTGCAGCTTGCTCGTGGCGTGCGGCGCCAGGGCGAGGGGCAGTTCGTCGGCTGGTATGCCTGTCCCGTCGTCGCTGATGCGGATGAGCTGCCGCCCGCCGTCCTCGACGGCTACGTCGATGCGCGTCGCTCCGGCGTCGAGGCTGTTCTCGACGAGCTCCTTGACCACGCTGGCGGGACGTTCGATCACCTCGCCGGCGGCGATCTGATTGACCAACAGCAGCGGCAGCGGCCGGATGGGCATGACAGGGGTTATGGTAGCAGAGCCCCCGCGCCAAGTCCCCGAATGCCGTAGACTATTGGCCCTCACCAGGAGGTTTTTCCGCCATGATCACGGCCCATGACGTCGTGCTCTTTCAGGGCGACTCGATCACCGATTGCGGCCGGGCGAAGGACGACCAGCCGTGGATGGAGGTCGACCAGCTCGGCCGGGGATATGTCATGCTCTCGACCTGCCAGATCCTCCACCGGATGGCGGGTCAGAACGTGAAGGTGATCAACAAGGGCATCTCCGGCAACCGCGTGACGGACCTCTGGGACCGCTGGCAGTCGGACTGCATCGACCTGCGGCCGAATCTGGTGAGCATCCTCGTCGGCGTCAACGACACCTGGCACGGGATCCAGCACGGCAAGGACCGCGGCGTGCCGGTGGACGTCTACGAACGGGTGTACCGGCAGATTCTTGAGAAGACAGTCCAAGAGCTTCCGGGGGTCAAGCTCGTGCTTGGCGAGCCGTTCACGTTCCGGTGCGGGAAGGTGACGGACGCCTGGGAGCCGGAGATGAGCCAGCGCCTGGCGATCGTCCGGCAGTTGGCCAAGGACTTCGGCGCTCGCCTGGTGCCGTTCCAGGTCGAGGTCGACAAGGCGCTGCGGGTCATGGGCGGCGACTACTGGGCCCACGACGGCGTGCACCCGAAGCTGGCGGGGCACAGCCTGCTGGCGAACGTCTGGCTCAACACGGTGTTGGGCTGGTGAGGCGACCATGCGGCCGCAGGCTCTTGGCGTGACCTGACGATAGGAATCCGATGCCGCAGACGCTCAGCGAAATCCGGGGACTGCTCGAGGCCCACGGCCTGCGGCCGAAGAAGCGGTTCGGCCAGAATTTTCTGATCGACGCCAATCATTTACGCAAGATCGTCGAGGCCGCGGACGTCCGGCCCGGCGAGGTGATCCTCGAGGTCGGGCCGGGGACGGGCACGCTGACGCGCGAGCTGCTCGCAGCCGGCGCGGCGGTCGTGGCGGTGGAGCTGGATCAGGAGCTTGAGCCGATCCTGCGCGACGTCCTGGCGGAGTTCGCCGATCGCGTCGAGCTGATCTTCAGTGATGCGCTGGCGAATAAACATACGATCAACCCGGCCGTGATGGCGGCGGTCGAGGCGGCGATGGCGAGGCAGGGGAGTTCGACGTTCAAGCTGGTGGCGAACCTCCCTTATCAGGCCGCCACGCCGGTGTTGGCCAACCTCGCGACGGATGAGGCCCGCATGACCAAGGCCGTGGTGATGGTGCAGAAAGAAGTGGCTGAGCGTTTGGAGGCTGAGCCCGGCGGCAAGGAGTACGGCCCGGTGGGGGTGGTGGTGCAGGCGATGTACCAGGTCCGGACGGTTTCGACGCTCTCGGTTGGTTGCTTCTGGCCCGAGCCCGGGGTGGCGTCGGCTGTGGTGGAGCTGACCCGGCGCCAGTCGCCCTTGACCGACGACCCGGCCGGCCTGGCGGTGGGCCTGGGCGTGCTCTTCGGCCAGCGGCGCAAGCAGATCGGCTCGATTCTGCGGAAGTATGGGAAAGATCGGGCAATCCACGTCCAACTCCCCCCCGGGGTGAGTGAAACGCAACGTCCCGAGGAGCTGAGCGTCGGGAAATTGATCGAGCTGGTCCGGGCGATGACTGCGGCATAGCATGAGGCGGCTGTTTTCATGGGGCCGTGCAGGACAGCCGCCCCCTCTTATGGAGTTCTATGATGCGCAGAGCGGTGCCCAAGACGCTGGTGGCGATCCCGGTTTACAACGAGCAGAAATACGTCACGCGCGTGCTCGACGAGGTTCGCAAGTACGCCAGGGACATCCTGGTCGTCGACGACGGCTCGACCGACGACACGCCCGTCCTGCTGGCCCAGCAGCCGGTCGAGGTCGTCCGCCACGCGACCAACCGCGGCTACGGGCAGTCGATGATCGACGCCTTCCGCTGGGCCCGCTGCTACGAGTATGACTGGCTGATCACCATGGACTGCGACGAGCAGCACGAGCCCGCGAGCTTGCCCGACTTCTATGAGGCGATCGCGGCCGGCGGGGCGGACGTCGTCAGCGGCAGCCGATATCTGAGCAATGGATTGCCCAGCGACATGCCGCCCTCGGACCGGCGGGCGATCAACCGCGAGGTGACGCAGTGGGTCAACTGCTGCCTGAGCGTGCCGATCACCGACGCTTTCTGCGGGTTCAAGGCCTACCGCGTCGAGGCCCTGCGGAAGCTGCGCTTCAGCGAGCGCGGGTACGCCTTCCCGCTCCAGTTCTGGGTGCAGGCGGCCGCCCTGGGCCTGCGCGTGGTCGAGGTGCCCATCCGGCTGATCTACAACGACCCCAACCGCAGCTTCGGCGGCAAGCTCGACGATCCCCAGCATCGCCTGGCGCACTACCGGCAGATCTTCGAGCAAGAGATAGCCAAATTCCCCACCCTTGTCCCGGCCATGGAGGAGGTTGAGCCCTGCTCCTGCTGCTGCGAGAGCACCAGCCAGTCGTGCGAGCCGGCCGCGGGGTGCACCGGCCCCGTGGGCGTGGACGACGAAGGGAAGTAACGCCCTTGGCAGGTGACGGATCCGCGATCGCGGGGTATGTTCGGCCCGTCATGCACGTGGTGGTGGAGCC
>JADZET010000466.1 GCA_020850375.1 Phycisphaeraceae bacterium
GGGCTGACGACCACCTCCAGGCCCTGCACCGCAACCAGCGACTCCTACGATCCTTCATCAACGCCACGCCCCTGACGATCCAATGGCCGACCAAGGTAGAAAGTTCAGGGCGCAGCGCTCAGTAGACATGGCCCGCAAGGCCTGGCAGGACGCGGTCGAGGAGGCGAAGAAGCGACGGGAGGCGGGGGGTGAGTCACCGGCGGATGCTTCCGGGGGTGACCTCGCCTCGCGCGTCCGCGCCAGTGTGTCCGACCTGGGCGACCTATTGGCTGACTTCAAGGCCCGCACGATCGACGTGGCAGGCACGTTCAACGCCGACGCCATCCAGGGTCTGCAATCCGACGGGGGTGTGGCGGAACGCACTGCCACGGCCACCGAGCAGACCGCCCGCAATACCGCCCGCCTGGTCAGCCAGGCTTCTCGCGGTGGACTGACCTTTGCCTAAGCACGTTCTTCTGGGGAGTTCGCTGTGCCCGTGACCACCGAAGAGCGCTACCAGAGCCGGACCGTCAGCGGCGACGAGGCACAATTGATCTACCTCGTGCGCGGCACGCTCGACCATGCCGAGGCGTTAGCTGAATTGTTGGCCGCCGCGCCGACGACCCTCGGCTCGATCAGCCGTGACACGAGCAACTGCCAGGTCGAGGAAGTCCACAACGGCCTGTGGCTCGGCACGGTCCGCTACGTCAAGGCGGGGATCACGCACTCGGACCCACCCGTGGTCGGCGACTCGAGCTACAGCTTCGACACCGGCGGCGGCACGCAGCACATCACCCAGAGCCTCCAGACCATCGCCAGCTACGCGCCTTCCGGGGGGACGGCGCCGAACTTCCAGGGGGCCATCGGCGCGACGCGTGATGGCGTCGATGGTGTGGATGTCACCGTGCCCGTCTACCGCTTCAGCGAGACGCACATCAAGGACGACGTCGACGTCACAGGCGCCTACAAGGGGAAGGTGTACAGCCTCACCGGCAAGGTCAACAGCGGCAGCTTCCGAGGCTTCAGTGCGGGCGAGTGCCTGTTCCTCGGCGCGTCGGGCTCGAAGCGCGGCACTTCCGGGGGCGGGGAAGATTGGGAGATCACCTACAGCTTCGCCGCCTCGCCCAATCGCACCGGTCTGACCGTCGGCAGCATCACCGGCATCGCCAAGAAGGGCTGGGAGTACCTGTGGGTTCGCTACGAGGACGTCGAGGACACCACGGCCAAAGCCTTGGCGAAGCGCCCGACGGCGGCCTACGTCGAGAAGGTCTACGAATTGGGCGACTTCGGTGACCTGGAGATCGGAGCCTGAGCCATGGCCGGCGATCCTTATAAGAAGGTCCGCCCGGGCGACACGCTGTCGATCCCCGCCACGGCCTACAACGCCATGCTCGATGCCGCCGTGGCGAACCGGCAAACCCAGGCCATGGGGGCCGGGCTTGGACCCGGAAGCGTGGCGGCCACGCCCACGTCGACGACGGTGCTCATTAAGAACAACTCCGGCGTGGCCCGCAATCAGTTCGACGTTCTGGGCCTCGATGGCGCCCTCTTCGACCCCGCCACGGCCCTAGAATCCTTCAAACGCCAAGTCGTGCTCAAGGGGGTGATCCCCACATCCGACCACGCGGGCAAGTTCGTCGTCCTCCAGGAACCCGCCCGCGTCGGCAGCATCGCCCGGGCGTGCCTGCTCGGCGCCACCGTCGCCCGGGTAAACGTGACGACGGAGTCAATGACCTACGCCGACGTCCTGGCCTCCGACGCCACCAAGCTACAGACGGTCTCATTGGGCAAAGCAGCGATTGTCTGGAAGCAGACGGGCACGGGCGTGAAGTGGGCCATCGTCCTGCTTGATGCCGCCGCGTCTACTTCGTCCTTCTTCGCAATCATCCAGTCGTCCAGCGGCGTCGGCAACAACCAGTTCGCCTACATCGTCCGGGCCGCTCATCACAGCGTCAATCGCACCTGGGTGGTCAACACCGGGGCCACCGATCTGTCGGTCAGCAACCTCAACGAGGTCGTTAATCCGACCGGCGGCGGCACGCTGTTGACGCTCCGACCTGTGGTCAATGGCACCGTCGTCCTGGTCCACCCGACGACCATGGACTCCGGCCAGACGGCCTATTGGTTCAGCGCCCCCAACGACGTGATCTGCCCATGAGACAACGATGCTGCTGTGCCGGCGAGTGGATCATCCTGACCAGCTACACGCATGGCGGGGTGTTCTATTGCGAGGGCGCCTTCAACTCGCCTGGCGTGGGCTACATCGCCATCCGGCGCGATCTCGCCCCGCAACTGGTCCCCTACGTCGGGTACGGCGTGAAGATCCTCGAACTGGCGGGCGTGGATCAGTATGGGAATCCCTTCCCGAACATGCCCTACTACGACTCGGGATGGGTCAACGGCTGCGCCAGAGTGCTCGCGGTCAGCAATCCGCTCTATGCTTTGCAGGTCACCCCCTCACGCCTGATCCTCGAGGAGGCCGTGTACCCCACCTGCCAGAGCTGCGTGACCTCATTCCCCGACCAAGTCACCTGCACGCTCAATGGGTGCGGCGCCGTGGAAGAAGAGGAGGCTTGGTCAGGTTTTCTAACCATCTCGGGGACGTTTGTCATCCCGCGAGTCAACCACGGTATGTTCCTCCCCGGTGAAGATTATTCCGCGCTCTATGGGGCGGACATCCCGTTCGCCTACCGGCTCAACTACAACGGATCGGACTGCATTCAAGGCACTCTGTCCTTCGCCATCGGCCTAAGGACCGATGCCGACGGCCTCCTGGTCAACGCCGCCTACGTCGGGGCAAACGGGGATTCGCTCTACGCGTCCTATCAGGGATGCCTGCATGACGAGGGAGCCGAGTACGCCACGTTTGATGGGCGGGTGTTTGAGCATACCTACTACCCTCTTTTCGATCCGGCTGCGACCAGGTACCGGCTGGGCCAGGCCATTCCCAATCAGAACTGCCGCACCTACCGCGAGTGCGAGGAAGGGTGGTACCCCCACACCGTCCGGGGGACCGCGACCATCTCATGATCATCGCCGGCACGAACAACGTCATCATCTGGTGGGTCGAATACGACGAAGAAACCCTTCGGATCGATGCCGAGCGGTCCTACGTGCGCAAGGCCGATCCGCAACCCGCCCAGCAAACCACGGTCGGGGGCGTCATGCGATCGATCCGTGGCGCCGCCGGCATCGCCAAGTCGCAACTGGGCCTCGACCCGGCTCCCGACTCTGTCGTCACGTACCGCTGGACCACGTGCACCGCCTGCGAGCGGTTCGACCGTGGCCACTGTGGCCTGTGTGGCTGCAACCTCCCAGCCAAAGTCCGACTCGCCGGGCAGAAGTGCCCTCTGGGCCGCTGGTGAACCCACTGGCCTGGAGGCGGAGCGTCGATCATTCATCGAGGCCCATTTCATGACTTGCTTCGCCGGTTATGCCAAGGTCATGCTCTGGGCTCTTCCATCCTCCGCAGACGCAGCACCGTCTCAACGAGCACCCCACGCAGCGCTGACCGGTCCGCCTGCTCGAGGTAGCACCGAATCTCCGCCGGCGCCGGGGTGTACTCCACGGCGGCCGTCGCTTGCCCATCCTCGGCCAACTGGAGCACCCAGAAGACGGCCAGGGAGTCCTGCGGGTCGAGCTCGCCGGGGATGGGGTCTTGGGCATGCCTTGATTCCATCACGACCTCCAGCGTCAAATGCTCCTGCAATGGGAGCGTGACGGCCGAATGCTACCGTGCTCCCGCCATGGGATCAAGGTCCATTCACACGGCTCGCTACAGGCACTTCGCCGGCATGCTGCGCACCTGACGGATCGGAGCGGGGCTTTCGCAACGCGATCTCGCCGCCCGTCTCGGCAAGCCGCCGTCCTACGTCCACAAGTGCGAGGTGGCCGAGCGTAAGCTCGACCCGCTCGAGTTGCTGGAATGGTGGAGGGGGTGCGATCTCGACCCGCTCAAGGTACTTCGAGAGCTCACCGCTGCGGACAAGAAGCATCGCTAAGGCTTACTAGGGGTTCTCGACCATTCCGCCACGCCCCGGCCGGATGAGTCCGGAGGGCAAGCTTCCGCAGCCCATACCGTTGACGGATGCGGACGCACTTCAGCCCCCTTGCGAACTGTCCAGCCCTCGGGTTGAGCAGCATTCCCGATGCTCAATCGCAACCGTGGCAACCTCCAGGACCGCAGTCTACTGAGCGCTGCGCCCTGAACTTTCTACCTTGGTCGGCCATTGGATCGTCAGGGGCGTGGCGTTGATGAAGGATCGTAGGAGTCGCTGGTTGCGGTGCAGGGCCTGGAGGTGGTCGTCAGCCC
>JADZET010000467.1 GCA_020850375.1 Phycisphaeraceae bacterium
CCCCGATCTTCTCCGCGCACCGGTGCAGGTACCCGATGTGCGGCACCGCCTCGAGCACCATCTCCCCATCCGTCCGCAGCACGATGCGCAGCACCCCATGCGTCGAAGGATGCTGCGGCCCCATGTTCACCAGCATCTCCTCCGTCTGAACGTCGACGAGTTCGTTATCCCCCGCCACCGCGCCAACCCCATCAGGTTTCTGCAGGACAAACGCCTTTTGCACGCTGTTTTCAGTCATCACCATGCGCGGTATTGTAAGACCCAAGCCCAGGCATCGCTATGCCTGGGTCCTCTCCCACCCCCCGCCTCCCCCGGGGAATCCGTGAGAAACCTCCCTTTGCCCAACACCCCCATGATCCCCCCCTCACACCCGTCCTAAGCCCAGGCATGGCATGCCTGGGTTCCTAAGCGAATCACCCCACCTCCAAGGAGCCCCCCATGCCCACCCCGCGCACCCTCGGCCTCAACCTCCGTTGGCTCCTTCTCGCCGCCGCCCTCCTCTCCTGGCTCGCCGGCGCCTTCTACCTCCTCAACGTCCTCTGGCCACAATGGGAATTCCTCCCCATCTCTCCCCCCAACGAATTCGAACCCGCGCAAGGCGCCGGCCTCATAGGCGTCATGGGCTGGACCTTCCATAAAAGCGCCGCCCCAGGCTACTACGCCTCCCTCGCCCTCTACCTAGGCCTCTTCCTCCTCACCCAATACCTCTTCCTAAGCCCCAGCCGCCTCTGGAAACCCACCCCCTCCGCCACCCCCCGCCCCCTTAAGCGTTCCATCCTCGCCGCCAGTCTCATGACCGCCCTCCTCTCCGTCGCCCTCATCGCCACCCTCCTACATCTGCTCAATCTCTGGAGCCCAATGGTCTATCCCGAAACGAGAGAGCGAGTCTTCGAAAACCCCCGCCTCTGGCCCCCCCTGCTCATCCTCGCCCTCTCCTGGCTCCTCTGGTCCATCCTCCTCTTCCGTTACGCCCGCACCCTCGACCACGCCACCTTCACCTCCAAGCTCCTCCGTGGCCTATTCGCCGGCAGCCTCCTCGAGACCCTCATCGCCGCCCCCGCCCACGCCCTCGTCCGCCACCCCGAAGAGTGCTACTGCATGCGTGGCTCCTACACCGGCCTGATCTTCGGCGTGACAATCCTCTTCTGGACCTTCGGCCCCGCCATCGCCCTGCTCTTCTACAAAGAAAAACGTCGCCTCCAACAACTCACCCCCGAATCCACCTGACCCCCCCGAAACCACCTCACGCCCGTCCTAAGCCCAGGCATGGCCATGCCTGGGTTCCTGAACGAATCACCACTCCCCCCATGCCCCCCGCCACCCTCGCCCACCGCCTCCGCTTCCTCCTCCTCGCCCTCGGCCTCCTCGGCACCCTCGCCGGCCTGGCCTGGATCGGCCTCGTCGACTACCACCAACGCGCCGGCCTCCTCGGCACCCCGCTCCCCATCTTCTTCGCCCAGGGCCTCCGCCACTACTACACCGGCCTATCCATCTTCCTCGGCCTGTTCTTCCTCACCCAATACCTCTTCCTCCGTCCCCCGCTCCGCCGCCATCGCCGCCAACCTTGGATCCAACAACTCGCCGAACCCGCGCGCCCCATGCTCCTCTCCGCCATCATCGCCGGCCTCATGGCCATGCTCCTCTCCACCGCGCTCCTCGCCACACTCCTCGAACTCCCCGACCTCTGGGCCGACTTCGTCTTCCAGACCAGCTACGGCAACTGGGCCGTCTGGTCCGCCATGGCCCTCGCCTGGATCCTCTGGTCCCTCGTCTTCGCCTTCTACCGCCCCGACGCCGACCGCTACACCCAATACTCCCGCGTCCTCAATGCCCTGCTCGCCGGCAGCCTCCTCGAATCCCTCATCGCCGCTCCCGTCCAGGCCCTCACCTATCACCGCGACGACTGTTACTGCGTCCGCGGCTCCTACACCGGCCTGGTCTTCGGCCTGACCGTCCTCTTCTGGGCCTTCGGCCCCGCCATCTTCCTCCTCTTCCTCCGCGAAAAAGTCCGCCTCGCCCGCGCCGCCCCCCTCTGCCCCCAATGCGCCTACGACCTGCGCGGCTCGATCGCCGCCGGCAGCACCACCTGCCCCGAGTGCGGCGCACCGATCCCCCGCCAAGCCATCCTCATGGCCAAGCGCCTGGAAAAAGGGGACACTACACATTATTTATAGCCACAAGTCTCAATAAATAATAGACTTGCATCGCACAATAATGTGTGGTGTCCCCTTTTTCACGAACCCAAGCCCAGGCGTGGCCATGCCTGGGTGTATCCCTACCGCGGCGCCCGCGGCGCCGGCCCCGTCGTCGCCCCCGCCCCTCCCGGGGCCGCTTCCGGGGGGGACGCCGCCAGCGCCTTATCCACCGCCTCCCGAATCTCCTGCGCATACCCCGCCGAGTACCCCGTCGCGTCCAGCACCACCTTCCCATCCATCCCGATCACCACCGTCCGCGGGATCGCGCTCACCCCATACAGCCGCACGATCTGACCCTGCTCATCCATCACCACCGTCAGCTTCAGCCCCTTCTTCTCCAAAAACGCCCGGATCGTCGCCGCGTCCTCCCCATCATTGACCGCCAGCACCGTCACCGGCCTGTCCGCATACCCCTCCGCCACCCTTTGCAGCTCCGGCAGCGACTCCACGCACGGCCCGCACCACGTCGCCCAGAAATCCAGCACCACCACCTGCTTGCCCCGCAGCGCCGCCAGATCCACCACCTTCCCATCCAACGTCTTAGCCGTGAACGTCGGCGCCTCCCGCCCCACCAACTGTCCCGCCGGCGACATCGGCCGCACCATCCGATCCGCCAGCTTCTCAATCTTCTCCACCCACTCCGGCGGCGTGTAAGCGAACACCTCCGCCCCCACCGCCTCATCCACCCGCCAGTCCTCGAACGTCGCCGTGTCCACCACCGTCGTCATGTTCGCCTGGCTGTAGTAATTCCCCTGCGTCGTCGTCCGCATCCCCCGCACCACCAACGGCCGATCCCCCCTCGCAATCCACAGATCCACCACCTCCGCCTCTTCATTCTCCCCCGCGCCAACCCCCACCCGCACGTGATCGCACGCCCTCCCGTCCACGCTCTCGTCCCCCACCCACGCCACACCCTGTGCCCCCTTGAGCCATTGCATCCCCACCCCCGGCTCGATCATCACCGTCATCCAATCCGCCGCCGGCCCCATCGCCAGCTGAAGGTCCTCGTCCTTCTCCACCTCCTTGACTCGCCCCTCCTCCCCCACCGCTCGCTCGACATACCCCCGCAGCGGCGGCAGATACGCCGTCACCTTCTGCCCATCGCACGCCACCGTTCCCAGCCCCCGCGGGTTCTGCGTCGGCTTCAGCGAAAACTTCCCCGGCCGCTCCACCGCCGCGTCATACACCGTCTCGTACCACTGCCCCACCCCGCGCTTGCTCGTCTCATGCCGACACCGCACCTGCACCTCAAGGCTCTTGGCCGCGCTGAGGTACTCCACCGCCCCGCGCAACACCGCCCGCCCCTTCTCCTCCGCCTCGTTCACCGCCCCCGCGCTCGGCCCCGTCGCCTGCCCCACCGCCGCCCACGCCCACGCCACAGCCACCGCCGCCGTCCACGCCCGACGCCCGCTCATCCATCCCATGTCTTGTCCCTTTCACGCTGACTGTTGCCTGGCGAATCGCCCCTGCCATTCTACCCCCAGATCAGATCAATCCCCGTCAAAATCACCAGCCCCATGATCACCCCCCGGAACAACTCTTCGCTCATCCGCCGGCTAAGCCACGCCCCCAGATACGTCCCCACCGGCACCAACGGCACCAGCCACAGCCCGATCCACAGCGTCCCCGTGTCGATCAGCCCCATCGCCAGATACGGGATCAGCTTCACCAGGTTCAGGATCGTGAAGTAAATCACCGCCGTCCCCACGAACGCCTGCCGCGGCATGTGCTGCGCCAACCCATAGATCGAGTACACCGGCCCCGCCGCGTGCGCCAGCGTCGACACCGTCCCCGCCGTCGCCCCCACCCCCGTGCCCCACGCCCAGTTCCCACGCAGCCGCCACTGCGGCGCCCACCGCCGCTTGATCACTTCCAGCACCGGATAGATCAGACAAATCGTCCCCACCGCCTCCTTGAGCGCCGCCTGCTGATGATCCAGCTTCCCCAACCACAGCAGCAGCCCCGCCCCGATCGCCACCCCCAACATCGTCCCCGGCAACAACTCCCTCAGATTCTTCTTGTCCCACGTCCCCCAGTGCGGCCCATTGCTCATCAAATCCGCCGCGATCAAGATCGGCAGCTGCGCCCCCACCGCCTCGGTCACGTCCCCCACCGCAAAAATCAGCAGCGGCGTCGCCAAAATCCCCACCCCCCCGCCGAACCCGCTCTTGGCAATCCCGATGATGATCACCGCCGCCCCCGCCAGCAGCCAGCTCAGCTCCGGGTGTGGCCGACCCGCGAACGGCACCGCCAGCGCCAACGTCCACATCATCACCGCTCTCCCCCCGCACGCACCGACTCATCCCCCGCCTCCCCTCCTCCAAGCCGGGGCGCAAGCCCCGGGTACTCATCCGTAACCCCCACCATCCTCCTCGCCATCCCCTCCGCCAACGCATTGACATACTCCCCCGCCCAGGGCCCAAAGAACCCCAGCATCCGCGTCTCATAGTGGTCCAGGTTCATGTACTCATCCCGCCGCACGAAATACCCCTTGTAATCCCCATTGAAACTCGTCGGCGTCACCGTCAGCCCCAACTCTCTCACCCGCTCACTCAGATCCCGCGCCAGCGACCCCGTGTAGTCCACCGGGAACCCCACCCACAACGACTCGCCCACCCGCACCGCGTGCAGATGCGTCACCCGATCCGTCACCCACCTCACCCCCCACGGCGCCCACTGCCACGCCGCCCCCGCCGCGATCCGCGCCCCCGGAAGATCCACCGGCAACCTCACCACCGACACCGCCGGCCGCCGCTCATACCTCGCCTCCTTCAATCCCCCCGCCAACGCCTCCGCCAGCGTCTCTCCCATCTCCTTCGCCCGCTCATACATGTCCTTCCCCGCCGGCGCCACCGGCTGCACGTCACCCACCGCCCCCGCCGCGAACAGCACATGCTCCGCCCCCGTCAGCTCCTTCAACTTCGCCACCAATCCCCCCGGATAATCCGCGCTCCACAGATCCCCATCCCGCGGCCCCACCACCGTCGCATGCG
>JADZET010000468.1 GCA_020850375.1 Phycisphaeraceae bacterium
CCTGACCTCCCCCCCCTCCACCGCCACCCGCAGCCCCGCCGGGTCGAAATACGTCTTGCCCTCGACGAGTCGGATGAACAGCTCCTCCGACATCGTCGCCGCCATCGGCTCCTCCGCCGTCACCCGGTTGTACAGCCCCACCATCCCGGGCAACCACCGCCGCTCATACCCGTGAAATTCCATGCTCAAACCAACTCCTGTTCTCCACCCCCGCTCCTTCTCAGGAAGAGGGATTCCGCCCTCTTACCCCCTCTCCCTCCCAGGCAGAGGGCCGGGGAGAGGGTCGCGGCCTCGAACATCCCTTACGCTCACCCCCCCGTCTTCGGCCGTCTCCGAAAAAGGGGACACTACACATTTCCGCCTCCCCCTCACCCCCCCGTCTTCGGCCGATACGTCCGCCCGCAAAGATACCCATACGGCACGAACCCATGCTTGAAATACGTCGGCTGCGCCGGCCCGTTCCACATCTGCGTGCAGACGTTCATGAACCGCGCCCCCGCCGCGTATGCCTGCCCCAGTGACCGCCCCACCAGCGCCGACCCGATCCCCTGCCGACGATATTTCTCCCCCGTCCACAGGTTGTAGATGTTCATGCTCGGCGACCCGAGCTTCTTCGCCGCCGGCTCAATCAAGACCCACCCCAGCTCCCCCGCCTGCTCCCCGTTGACCATCGCCTTGATCAGCCGCGGCTCAAACCCCGTCCACGACTGCGCCATCGCCTCGTGCTTGAGCGCCATCGGCTCCGACACATACTCAATCCCCGCCAGCCGCGCTGACGGCTCCACCGGCCTCGACTCCATCTTCCCCGCCATGAACAGGTCCTGATGCGACAGCGCATAATCACATCCCCCCAGCACCGTCTGCATCTGCCCGATCCACATCGGCATCTGCGGCTCTCCGCCCAGCCACAGCCCCCGGTAGTACGGATACCCGCGATACGGATGCAGCGCCGTCACCTCCTCCGTGCTCCGCGCCGTCAGATATTTGGTGATCTCCCCCACGAGCGCCGCCCCCTCGCGCAGCCGATCCGCCTCATGGATCAGCATCTGAATCCGCGGCAACGGCTTGCCCGGCCCCTCCCCCGCCTCCGTGTTCCCCACCACACAGCCATGCACCCACCCCACCACGCGCCCCTCCTCCACCGCCACCAGCAGCCCCGCCGCGTCAAAATAGCTCTTCCGCTCCACCAGCGCCTCGAACCGCTCCGGAGTCATCCCCACGATGTGCGGCTCATGCTCCGTCACCCGATTGAACAGCTCGCACACCCCCTCCCGATACTGCGGCTCCCACGTCTGAATCGTCCAACTCATCTCTATTCCTTGTTCCGCCCCCTCTGGGGGCCGCTAGGTTAGACTCGACCGTTCCTTTCCCGTCAACCTCTCTTTTTTGCTTCCCTCTTCCAGGCCGGGGCGCCAGCCCCGGGTATCCTGCGAAACGACGACGGCAAAGAATGTAAAAGGGCTTCCAAGCCAGCCTTTCAGCCCCGGACCCGATTCCCCCACACGCGGGGATTCCCCAATCCGCCACCTTCCACTCACCGCACCCACTTACCGTCCCTCTCTGGAGATTCCCTGATCCTCTGATCGGGCAATTCCGGTATCGTAATGTTTCTGCCCGTCTTCGGGGTTGGAGATTCTCACCAGGAGGTTCGTCATCATGTTGACCCGCTTGTTCGGCCAGCTCCGCGGCTCTGCCCGCGTTGAGTCCTCTCATGCTTCCACCCCCGCCGCCCCGGCCGGCCTCGAACCCCTCGAGCCCCGCCTCCTGCTCAGCGCCGGCGACATGCTCTCCTCCTTGGCGCTCAAACCAGTCATCGAAAAACCCACCCTCAGCGTCACCCTCGTCGACTCCGACTCCACCGCCGACGAGTCCGGCAACGACGCCGCCTTCCGCGTCACCCGCCTCAACGGCTCCTTCGGCAACTCCGGCGACCTCGCCTTCACCTTCTCCTTCTCCGGCTCCGCCGCCAAGAACGACTTCCTCGTCTACGCCAACAAAGAGCCGCTGACGACCACCACCGCCGTCATCCCCGACGGCGACAGCTTCATCGACCTGGTCATCGTCCCCGTCGACGACGCCTCGCCCGAGCCCACCGAGGCCGTCACCCTCACCCTCAAGACCGGCAAGAACTACAACGTCGACTACATCGCCAAGTCCGCCACCATCAACATCCTCGACAACGAGCCGGCCCTGAGCGTCTCGCTCGTCAGCGGCGACGACTCCGCCAACGAGTCCGGCGACACCGCCGCCTTCCGCATCACCCGCACCGGCAGCACCTTCTCCGACCTGCCCGTCGCCTTCTCCATCTCCGGCACCGCCGGCGCCAACAAAGACTTCACCCTCGCCGGCTACGGCCTGGACCCCAAACTCAAGTCCGCCGTCATCTCCGCCGGCCAGAGCTACGTCGACATCCTCGTCACCCCCATCAACGACCCCACCCCCGAGCCCACCGAGACCGTCAAGCTCACCCTCGCCAAGGGCAAGCTCTTCTCCCTCGACCCCGCCGCCTCCTCCGCCACCATCAGCATCCTCGACAACGAGCCGACCGTCAGCGTCACCGTCTATGACGACAAAGCCGTCGAGACCACCAGCCTCATGAAGTGGAACACCGCCCACTTCCGCGTCACCCGCGACGCCGACGACCTGTCCGCCCCCCTGACCGTCGGCATCACCCTCTCCGGCAACGCCACCGCCGGCGCCAGCCTCTCCAAGCCCGGCGACTACCTCCTCTACTATCTCGACGACTCGATCGTCGGCACCAAGAACGTCGTCATCCCCGCCGGCCAAGCCTACGTCGACTTCTACGTCGTCCCCACCGACGACTCGAAGGTGGAAAAGACCGAGACCGTCGTCCTCTCGCTCAAGAACAACCCCAAGCTCTACACCCTCGACAAGCTCCAGGCCAAGGCCTCCGCCACCATCGACGACCTCGCCATCCCCTTCGTCGGCGTCAAGATCTCCCGCATCATCGCCGCCGAACGCAACCCCTCCCAGCCCGCCAACCAGGCCCGCTTCAACTTCACCCGCCAGGGCGGCGACCTCTCCCAGGCCGTCACCGTCTACTTCCACGTCTCCGGCGAAGCCTTCCCAGGCCTGGACTACACCCTCCGCAACAGCGCCGGCGACCCGATCACGCTCGACCCCGACCTCATCGGCTCGGTCACCTTCGCCCCCGGCCAAAAGACCACCACCGTCGACCTCGTCGCCATCGACGACCTCAAGGCCGAGGACCCCCGCGAGTCCGCCATCCTCACCCTCCTGCCCGACGACGGCGGGCCGAGCTACGCCCTGACCGCCAAGACCGCCGACCGCTCCGCCACCGCCTTCGTCACCGACTACGAAGTCGCCCCCGAGGACATCGACGGCCTGATCGTCACCGTCAGCTCCGGCGGCGCCGCCACCACCCTGCTCCTCGGCGAGAACCACAGCATCTACTTCACCATCGAGAAAGACCAGGTCTGGGGCGGCCAACACTACCACTACACCAAGACCTCCTCCACCGCCGCCACCCTCATCGCCGACGTCTACGGCGAGACCACCCCCGTCTCGATCAACCTCACCTTCAAGTCCCCCACCAGCGGATCGCTCACCGGCACCGACGACACCGGCGAACCGTTCACCGGCTCCTTCAAGACCTCCACCCCCAAGGGCGCCTACGCCTACGACGACATCAACGGCGGAACCTTCACCGGAAAGATCACCTCCGCCAGCGACCCCACCGAGGTCAAGACCCTCACCGTCGCCGAATTCGGCGTCCACACCTTCGACCTCTACCAGGACTCCGTCTTCGTCGCCTCCCCCTCCTACACCTACGAGAAGATCGCCCCCAACTTCGGCTTCATCCTCTCCGGCGGGGACGACAACTCCACCTGGTCCCTGCTCGGCTTCGCCCTCCCCTCCCAGGCCAACATCTACAGCTTCAACCCCGAAGAACCCGACTACCCCTGGCAGATCTACCTCAACGGCTCATTCAACATCACCATCTGACCCCGCGCCGCTCCCCCCCCCACCGCTCACAAGCCCACGTCCTCCGAACGTGGGTTTTTTCTTCTCTCCCTGTCCTCTTGCATCCTCCCCGCTTCCAGCGACAATGCCCCCCCGATGCGAAATCTCCTCGCCGACCTGAACATCCCCCACCAGCTCGACGCCCCCCTCGCCCCCCTGACCTGGTACGGCGTCGGCGGGCCCGCCGCCGTCCTCGCCCACCCCTCCTCTCTCCAACAACTCGGCGCCCTGTGCGCCCGCTGCCAGGACGCCTCCGTCCCGACCTACATCCTCGGCTCGGGCGCCAACCTCCTCGTCGCCGACGCCGGCGTCGAGGGCGTCGTCGTCCAGCTCGACGACCCCAACTTCCGACAGCTCACCATCGACGGCAACCTCGTCACCGTCGGCGCCGGCTACGACCTGGCCAAGCTCGTCCTCGAAACCTCCAAGCAGGGCCTCGCCGGCCTCCAGTGCCTCGCAGGCATCCCCGCCTCCCTCGGCGGCGCCGTCCGCATGAACGCCGGCGGCGCCTTCGGCGAGATCGGCCGCTGCGTCAAACGCCTGCAAGTCATCGACGCCGCCGGCCAAATCTACTACCGCGACCGCGACGACCTGCTCTTCTCCTACCGCGGCAGCAACATCGTCGCCAAGGCCATCCTCCAGATCGAGCTCGACCTCACCCCCGACGACCCCGACGACCTGATGCGCCAGGTCAAGGAAATCTTCCTCTACAAGAAAACCACCCAGCCCCTCTCCGGCCACTCCGCCGGCTGCGCCTTCAAGAACCCCCTCGCCCCCGCCGACAATCTCCCCCCCGCCCTCTCCAAGCTCCCCCCCCCGCGCGACGGCCGCTACTCCGCCGGCATGCTCATCGACCGCGCCGGCCTCAAGGGCTACCGCATCGGCGGCGCCGAGATCTCCGAACAGCACGCCAACTTCGTCGTCACCCACCCCGACGCCGCCGCCGCCGACGTCCTGGCCGTCATCCGCCACGCCCAGGCCATCGTCCACGACCGCTTCGGCATCGCCCTCGAAACCGAAGTCGTCCTCTGGCCCTAGATTCACCCTAAACGTCAATCCCCCGCAACCCAAGCCCAGGCATTGCTATGCCTGGGTTGTCTTTCATGTTCAACCGCGCCGTCGCACCAACCCCACCACCGCCGCCGCCACCATCACTCCACCCACCCCCGGCTCCGGGATCACGCTCACGTCCACCTCGATCCCCTGTCCCGTCATCATCGCCACGAACGGATTGATGTCCTGCACGTTGATGAGCCCATCCCCGCTCGGATCCACGAACCGCAGAATCAACTCCAACTCCCCCGCATCGATCCCCAACGTGCTCATCCGCCCCGTCAGATACCCCCGATACCCCTCTTCACCGCTCATCGCCGCCACAAACGGATTGATGTCCTGCACGTTGACCGATCCGTCAATATTGAAATCCCCCGGCTTGAAGTACGTCACATGCAGCATCCACACCTGCTCGTACCCGCTCTGCCCACCAAGCC
Source organism: Phycisphaeraceae bacterium (assembly GCA_020850375.1). The sequence goes on from JADZET010000468.1 coordinate 5,496, forward strand.
CGTCGGGGTCATGCACACCTAACCCCGCGATCCATCCCTCGTCACTGATGTCCGCCGCCGCCCCGAGCTCCCATCGCCCGCCGTCCGCGATCAGACTGCTCAGGTCCACCACCCGCCCCTCCGGCGTCCACAGCGCGGGAACCTCCACGCTCGACCCCAGGTCATGCCGCGCCGACGCGCCCACGATCAGCCCCCCCTCGTTGACCGCCTCCGCGACCGCCCACCCCACGCCGTCAACGTCCAGTCCCAGCGTCGGAAGCTCCGTCGCTGCCGTCCCCGACGCCCCCCACCGCACCGCCCGCGCGCCGAGACTCGCGCCAGATCCGTCATACTTCGTCGCAAACCCCACCGCCGTTCCCGCCGCGTTCATGCTGTTTGGAAAACTGTTGGTCAGCCCGTTCACGTCCGTCCCGAGCGTCCCGAGTTCGGTCGCCTCCGTGCTCTCACCCTCCCAACGAATCCCCCGCCAGCCCAGATAGACGCCCGACGCGTCGTACTTGAACCCATCGCCCACGATCACGCCCGCGTCGTTGATGAACTCCGCGCGTGAGAACGCGTATCCACTCGCGCTCATGCCCAGGCTTTCCAATTCCACCGCGACCGCGCTCGACGCGTCCCACCGAACCGCCCGGTTGCCCAGCAGGTTGTCCGTCGGCCCGTACATGTTCGAGTACCCCACCGCCACACCTGCCCCGTTGACGCTCACCGCCTCCGCATACGCATACCCGTTGCCCTTGGCGCTGATCGCCTCGAGCAACTGTGCCGCCCCCCCCTCGTCCCACCGCGCCGCCCGGTTCCCGAGGTTCTGTCCCTCCGCGCCGTGCACGCCCACGAGCCCCACCGCCGCGCCTGACGTATTGACGCCCTCTGCCGTACCCCCGACCGCTCCCTCCGGCAGCTCCAGCTCATGCGCTCCGCCCCCGCCGTCCCACCGCACCGGTCGCTTCCCAAGGTTGCTGTCCGACTCCCCCCACTTGATCGCCGATCCCACCGCCCCTCCCGTCGCATCCCACGCCCACACGCCGATCTGGGTGTAGCCGTCCGATCGCACACCTAAACCGTCGAACTCCGTCACCGCCCCCGTCGCGTCCCATGCAAAAGCTCGCGGCCCCAGGCTACTCAGGCCCGCGTCCAACTTCTCGCCGTTGCCGATCACCCTGTCCCCCGCCAGCACGAACGCCACGCTCTTGCCCGTCTGATACCCCGCCGTCCCCGGCCGCGCATACGCCCCCGGATACACCGCCAGCTCTCCACTCGCCGACAACGCCCCCAGCCCGGCAACGACCCCCACGATCAGCCTCCGCATGATGTCATTGTGTCGATGCATTATCGCCTCCATCCTCTGTCACGTCCGCCTCCACTGAGCGCCGCCATCGCCGCCACCACGATCATCCACCCCATCCCCGGCTCAGGAACCACCATCGCCTCCACCACCACGCCACCCCCCGCCAGCTTCGCCACGAACGGATTGATGTCCTGCACATTGAAATCCCCATCCCCGTTCGGATCCACCATCGCCAGCACCGCCCCCGCCAGGTCCACGTCTAATCCCAGCTCCGCCAGCCGATCCTGCACGTACCACCCATACGCCAACCCGCCCCCCAGCGCCGACACAAACGGGTTGATGTCCTGCACGTTGACCAGCCCGTCGAGGTTGAAGTCCCCCCGCCCAAAGAACGCCACGTGCAGCAGCCAAGGCTGATCCCGCGCCACCGCCGGCCCAGCCCCGTCCGGGTCATACAACCCCCACCCCGTGATCCACCCCGTCTCGCTGATGTCCCACGCCTCCGTCAGCTCCCACCCCCCCGTCGGATCGATCACCGTGTTCAGATCCAGCCAGTACCCCTCCGGCCCCCACATCATCGCCGCGAAACGCTGCGAATCATCCGGCGCGAAGTCGCTGCTGTAACCCACCGCCACCCCCGTGTCGTTGATCGCCCGCGCCCACGACGCCCCCCACCCGTCGCTCCGCAGCCGAAGGCTCCACAGCGCCGTCGCCGCCGTCCCCCCCGCCTCCCAACGCACCGCCCGCAATCCGAGGTCCTGATCCCCCGACCCGAAAACCGCAGCCGATCCCACCACCGTCCCCCCGTTGTTGATGTCCTCCGCGCTCGTGTGCGTGTACCCGTCCGACCGCTCGCCCAGGTTCCCCAGCTCCGTCGCCGCATGTGAACCCGCCGACCATCTCACCGCCCGCGACCCGACGTACACGTGCGACCGGTTGTACTTGCTCGAGAACCCCGCCGCCGTCCCCGCCGCGTTCACGTCCCGCGCCGACGAATAGTTGATCCCATCCACCGACTCGCCCAGCGAGTCCAATTCCGTCGCCGCCGTCGACCCCGCCGCCCAACGCGCCGCCCGCACTCCGTACGACGTGCCCTTCTCGTCGGTCTTGCCGCTCTCCCCCACCGCCACCCCCAAGTCGTTGACCGCGTACGCCCACCCCGACCCTCCCGTCCCGCCCGCGCTGAGCGTCCCGAGCTCCTCCGCCGTCACGCCCCCCGCCGCCCAACGCACCGCCCGTGGCCCGAGGTTCGCGTGCGTCGCCGCGTCATACTTCGTCGCGTACCCCGCCACGATGCCTGACCCGCTGATCCCCAGCGCCGACGCATTCGTGTACCCCGTCGCGCTCAGCCCCAGGTTCCCCAGCTCCGTCGGCACGCCCGCCGCATCCCACCTCACCGCCCTATCCCCCAACGGCACGTCCATCGGCCCCCACGTCTGACACACCCCCGCCGCCGTCCCCGACCCATTCAGGCCGTGCGCCCACACCTCCGTGTAGCCCCCGGTCGCCGAACCCAGACTCCCGAGTTCCACCACCTCCCCCGAACTGTCCCACCGCACCCCCCGCCAACCCACGTACACCCCGGCCCCGTCCGTCTTGCCCGCGTTCGCCGCCGCCGTCGACCCGCCCGCGTAGACGTATCCTTGGGAGAAGAAGTTGTACCCCGGCTCACCGCCCCAACCCGTCCCCGGCGCGGTGTACACCGTCACGTAACCCGCCGCCCCCCCTGTCATCACCCCAGCCAGCATCGCCGCCGCCAGCATCGACGTCCGCCGATGATTCCGTAACATGCCGCGTCCTCCAGAATATTGGCCCCGCTTCCAACGACAGGCCGACCCGCCAATGCCAACCATCCGATCCGGGAACCCGGACCAAGTCATCAGACTTGTGCGTATTTTACACCAACCCCCCCAAAACCCAAGAACAATCAGGCAATCTCCCCCTACTTCCGCTCCGTCCTCACCCAAGCCTTCTGCCTCTTAAACAAAAAAGCCAGATACAGCGGCACCTTCCACGCCACATACAGCGGCGTCATCGCCAGCACCCGCCCCGGCATCACCTCGCGCCCAAACCTCGCCCACGCCCCCACCACCGCCCCCGCCAGCACCACGCCTGTTCCCATCGCCACCCACAGCGGCCAAGCGCACAACCCCGCCGCCACGCCGATCCCCGCCGCCACCGTCACGCCCATCCACCCCAAACAAAGCAGCGCCAACGGCGGCACCGCCAATTCCATCGCCAGCCCCCAAAGCGACGGCCGCATCTGCCGCAACCCTTCCCAAAACAATCGCGGCGTCTGCGTCAGCAACGTCTGCACATGCCCATGCTCCCACCGTGTCCGCTGCGTCCCCGCCGCCCTCTTCCCCGACGGCAGCACCCCGCGCACCACCGCCCCCTCGCACAGCCGCGGCGAATGCCCCGCCACCGCCAGATCCAACCCCAACTGCATGTCCTCGACAATATTCCCCGAAGCCAGCGGCGCTTTGTCGAGAATCTCCCACCGCAGCGCAAAGCCCGACCCCGTGATCAAGCACGGCAGCCCCAACCGCCGCCACCCCAGCGGCCGCACCAGGTTCTTAACCAAGAACGCCAGACAAGAAATCCTGTCTCTCGGAGTAGGGTCCGCCGGCAGCCCCATCACATAGATCGCCTGCACCACGCCAACCGCCCTCGCATCCCGCGCCAGCGCCTCGATCGCTCCCGCCTCAAACATCGTGTCCGCATCCGCCAGAATCACGATCTCCCGTGGATCCTCCCTCAGTTTCTCCACCCCATACGCCAGCGCGTAACCTTTCCCGCGCCGAACCGCATCCTGCCTCTCAAACACGTCCGCCCCCGCCTCCCGCGCCACCTTCGCCGTCGCATCCGAGCAGTTATCCGCCACCACGATCAGCCGATCCCCCGCCCCGAGCATCCCCCGCCCCCGGATCGCCCCCACCGTCCGCCCGATCACCCCCTCCTCATCATGCGCCGGCATCACCACCGCCACCCCCGCCCCCGCCCCCGGAAGTGTCGCATGCGCCGATCCCTCCCCCTCTGCCAAGCCCAGGCATTGCCATGCCTGGGTGCTTTTCTTGGCATACCGTCCCATCACCGCCGCCGCCACCTGCACCGCCAATACCCCCACCGGCAGCGCCACGACGATCGCCAATCCCAGCAGCACCATGTCCATCACCGCCGCCATGCCAACCCCCTACGCCTAATTCTTCTTCCCCGCCCCCACGATCAACTGCTCGAGCTTCCCCACCTCCGTCCCGATCCGATGCCGCCCCATCACCCGCTCGCGTCCCTTCTGCCCCATCGCCGCCAACTCCCCCGCCGGCCTCTCGAGCGCCTCTTTCATCGCCACGACTAGCCCCTCCACATCCCCCGCCGCCACAAGCCACCCCGTCTGCCCCTCCACCACCAACTCCGGCACCCCCGCGATCCGCGTCGCCACCACCGGCCGCCCCAGCGCCAACGCCTCCATCATCACCACCGGCAATCCCTCCGCAAAACTCGCCGAGACCAGCGCCCGCGCCGCGAGCATCTCCTCTTTCACAGCCGCCGACGACGCCCAACCCGTGATCTTCACCACCCCATTGAGCCCTTCGCGTGCAATGAGCTTCTCCATCGCCCCCCGCAGCGGCCCATCCCCCACCAGAATCAGCTCAAACGTCACCCCCATCTTCCGCAGCCGCGCCGCCGCCTCGACCAGCAGCATCTGCCCCTTCTCCTCGCACAACCTCCCCACGCTCACCAACCGCTTCGCCTCCGGCACGGGCGTCAATGCATCGCCAAGAAAAATCTCCTCCACCCCGCACCGCACCACGTGCAGCTTCCCCCACGCCTCGAACGGCGCGAACACCATGCACTGGCTCCGACAGAACTCACTGATGCACGCCGTGAACGCCGACCGCTTGACCTTCTCGCCAAGCCCCCACCTCCGGGGGTGATAGAAGATCCCAGGCCCATGCACCGTCATGCTCCAGGGCGCCCCCGCGATCGCTCCCGCCAGCATCGCCACCGTCGCCGAGTTCTCCGCGATGTGGTTGTGCAGATGCTCGATCCCCCGCACCTCCATCCGCTTGGCCAGGTACGCCCCCTCCACCAGATACATCGCCTGCAACACCCGCCCCCTGATCCCGCTCAATTCTCCGCACCGAAACGCCATCACCGCCGCCCGCATCATCCGCCCCGGCCAGCGCACACACATCTCCATGAACGCCCAGAAAAACCCCAGAACTCCCGCCTCCAGCAGATACTCCGTCCCCGCCCGCTCCCGCCGAACTTCCTCACTCGCCCCCGCCCCCGGAAGTCCCCCTTCCGGGGGACGACGCACCGAGAATGTCGCCACCTCATGCCCACGCCGACGCAGCTCCGCCACCTCGTTCCGAATGAACGTGTCGCTCGCCCGGCCATACTGACTCGTCAGGTACGCGATCCTCATCCCTTACCCTCCCCCGACGCCGCCCCTGAGCTCGTCTCCAAAGGAGACGACGAAGGGGCGGATACGCTCGCCTCACCCCCAAACGTCGCCCCCACCGCATCATCCCACGTCAGCCGCGGCCGCCACCCCAGCACCTCATGCGCCGCCTGCGCCCTGACCCTCACCGGCCTGAACCGCGCCTCAAACCGCCGCGGCACCAGAATGCTCGGCAATTTCGCCTTCTTCCCCAGCAACCCCCTCGCCACCCCCATCGCCACCCTCGTCATCGTGTGCGCGAATCCATACCCCACCGGCAGCCGCCGAGCCTCCACCCCCAGAACCCCGGAAATCCCCGCCCGCTGCATGCACACCCCGACATACTCCCACGCCGACACCCCATGCTCATCCACCACATTGAACGTCTTCCCCCACCCCATCGGCTTCTCCGCCGCCAGCGCGAACGCCATCGCGCAATTC
>JADZET010000469.1 GCA_020850375.1 Phycisphaeraceae bacterium
ATGCCAATCCAGCCAAGCTCCTTAAGGGTCTGCTTGGCTGGAAAAGGCAGGATTTGTGGATAGGGCTATTCGTGCTGGCGTGTCAGCCGGCGGGGTTCGTCATTCTGGAGGTCGACCGGGCGACGCGGCCCGGGTGGGGGTTCATCGGAGAGTTCTACGTCGCCCCTGAATTCCGCCGTCGACGGGTGGGGACAAGGGGTTGGCTGCGGTCGAAGGCGATACTTGAGGCTTCGGGTTGTCGCCTCATATGGCTGGCATCGCATTCTGCCTCCGAAGGTTTCTGGAAAAGCTGTGGGTTTGCCCAGACCGCCGACAGAAAGGGTGATCAGAGTGTGTTTGTGTTCACCGCGACAGAACCGCTAACGACGATCCCACCCGTGGAACTTCCCGGGGAATGCGATCTGGCAACCTTGGGCCTCGATCGCACGCAGATCACCTGGATCGAACTGCTCCACCGCCGGAAGATCAACTGGATCTATCGGATCTGGTGCGGCGACAGGAGCTGGATCCTCAAGTGGATCGTCCAGCCGCAGCGGTCATCTGAGATCGCCTTCTACCGGCTGTTGTCGGAATGTGGAATCCCGGTGCTCAAGCACAGGATAGGCGACCGAGCGTTGCTGCTGGAGGACGTGGAGCACTCCGCGCAGTGGCGGCTGGCCCGGGAGACGGACGCGGAAAAGGCGGAAACGGGTCGGGCGGCAGCGACGTGGTACCGGACGCTGCACGCCGTAGGCCAGCAACTGGTTGAGCGGAAGGATTCTCAGCTGGCCGGGCTGACGTGGGAATTCGCCCAGCTATCGGCAGAGGCTGTGGAATCCATCGGGCGCACTCTGGGCCTGAGCCGCCATCGCGGCTGGGAACTGGCCGAACGGCAGGTCGACGAGCTGGTGGCCAGGGCCCGGCAGCGGTCGATGACGCTCAACTACAACGACTTTCACTGGTCCAACCTGGCCCTGGCCCAATCACCGGCGACGACGGTCCCGGGCATCGTCTTTGACTACCACCTGGCCGGCATCGGCCTGGCGTACAGCGACTGGCGGAACGTGCTTAGCTGCCTCAAAGCAGAGGCGGCTGAGGCCTTTAAGGAAACCTACGGCCCGGTGGACCCATCGGAAGAGCTCCTGGACCGGCCGCTGGCGCTGATCCACGCCCTGCAGATGGCGGCGGAGTCGCCTGTCAGACCCACCTGGGCTCAATCGGTGATTGATCAGGTGCACGACGGCCGACTCGAGCGGTTCGTCCAGGAGGCGATGACTCTGGCTTGATGCAACGAGCCGATCAGCCGTGTGTGGATGACACTCCACGAGGCTTCAACCCTCATGATCTACAAACTCGCAATCTCTGAACAGGAAACGGCCCACGTCACTGAACCATGAGCACCAACCACAACACGAACACCTATCGCATCGATCTCCGCAGCGATATTCATTCCGCTCCGACGCCGACGATGCGTCAAGCCATGGCCCAGGCGTCGGTGGGTGGCGACGCCCTGGCCGGCGAAGATGCATGTCTCGCTGAACTCGAGCAGACCGCCGCTGAGATGTTCAAGAAGGAAACGGCCCTGTTCGTCTGCAGCGGCACGATGGGCAACCTCGTCAGTCTGTTGACGATCAGCCGGCCCGGTGATGTGCTGATCGGCGACCCCTACACCCATGTCTTTTCCTCGGAACGGGACGGCTTTCGCCGGCTTGGCGGGTGCACGCTGGCCGCCGTGGAGACCGATGGCGTCCTGACGCCTGGGCATGTCCGCCAAGGGGTGCTGGCGCGCGGACTGGCCCGCCGGGGCGCGGCGGTGATCTGCACGGAGAACACGCACGCTCTGCGGGGCGGCGTGCCGTGGGGAGCCGACGTGACGGCCGATCTGGTTGAACTGGCCCGCGAGCAGGGCTGGCGTCTGCATGTCGACGGCGCACGGATCTTTAATGCCGCCGTCGCACTAAAAACCTCCGTGGCCGATCTCGTGGCAGGAGCCGATACCGTGCAGATCTGCTTGGCCAAAGGCCTTGGTGCGCCGGTCGGCTCGTTGATTCTCGGCACCCATGCCGTCATTGACCAAGCCCGCGAACATCGCCAGATGCTCGGCGGGGGTCTGCACAAGCCTAGGATCATGGCCGCGGCCGGCCTGGTGGCGCTGTGGGAAGCGCCTGCTCGCCTCGCCGACGATCACCGGCGCGCCAAGCAGCTGGGCCAGCGATTGACTCAGATCGATGTGTTTACTTTGGCTCATCCTGTATACACCAACATTGTGGATCTGATCTTCAATCCGGACGCGCTGGACGGCCATCAGCTCGTGGCCCGCGCGGCTGAGCATGGTGTCGGGATCACTGGGCCATGGACGTGTTCGTGGGGGCAATCGATTCGTCTGATGACGCACCACGACATCAGCGACGCGGACATCGAGGATGCCGTGCATGTCATCGGACAGGCTGTGATCAAGGTGAATCGCTCAGCACGACGTCCATAACTCACCAAGGCAATAGACCATGCCATATCAGCCTTTCACCGACACGAAACCCACGTATCACTCTCTCGACGACGGCTACGCGCTGCGGAGCGCTCCCGATCGGGACTTTGGCATCCACTACGCCATCTATCGCAACGTCAATCCCGAGTTCGACGAGTTCCTCGACTACGGGGCGGACCTTCAAGGGAGATACTACTGCTTCTGGATCCTGCATCGGGAGCGACGGATCGGCGGCGTGGTGCTGCGGCCGAATCACATCGAAGGACTTTTTCTTGAGCCCCCACACGTCGACACCTGCCGGACGCTGCGGGCGATCCTGCCGCTGCTGCGGAGTTGGTCCGACACGTCAAGGACGATCGAGGCGGTGGACGTGATACCCGGCGAGCTGGAGGTCTACCAGCGGCTGGGCTTCGAGAAGGTCGCGGCCCGGCGGGTCTACATCCGGCCTACCGAGCCATTCGAGGTGGTCTGGCCGGCGGACCTTGACGTCGCCCCACCGATGGCCAGGGACGTCGGCGACGTGGCGGAGCTGTTTCAGGCCGCCTATCGCCAGTACCCGGCCGGCTGGGGGCTGGCACGCTACAGCGTGGAGGACTGGAGGCGTCGGACGGGCCGGCGGCTAGAGCAGGCCGACGTGCCGGAGGTCTGCCATCGGGCCTCGACGCTGATCCGTGAGCAGAGCAGTGGGCGGGCCATCGGCTGCTGCATCGTCCGGCCGGAAGTGCGGTACGCCAAGGTGCAGGACATCGGCGTGCACCCGGACCATCGGCGGGGCGGCGTGGGGGCGAGGATGCTCCGGACGGCGCTGTCGGCCCTGTACGGGGAGTTTGCGGTGCTCAAGTTCGGCGTGGCGGCGGGCAATCCGGCCGAGGCGTTCTACTACGAGTTGGGGTTTCTGCCGGGCGTGACGCAGCACAAGCTGACGCTGATCACCTAGCTCGCCCCGCCGGATCGGGATTCGCTCTCGACCAGGGACGTCTCGGCTTTGCCCTGGGCGACCAGGACCATGCGGACGAGCTGCGCCAGCGAGCCGGCCCGCATCTTCTCCATCACGTGGGCGCGGTGGACCTCGACGGTCTTCTCACTCAGGCTCAATCCGGCGGCGATCTGGCGGTTGGACTGGCCGGCGACGACCATCTCCATGACCTGCCGCTCACGCGGCGTCAGCGAGGAGACGCGGTCGGCCATGGCCGTGCGCGAGGCGAGCTCACGACGGCGCTGGGCGTCGAGCTCCATGGCCGCCTGCACGCGGTCGAGCAGGAGCTGGTCGCTGTAGGGTTTCTCGATGAACTCCATGGCCCCGGCCTTCATGGCGTGGACGGCCACGGGCACGTCGCCGTGGGCGGTGACGACGATGATGGGCATGATCGAGCCCAACTGGCGGAGCTGCTCCATCAACTCCACGCCGCTGATGCCCGGCATCCTCAGGTCCAGCAGCAGGCAGCCGGGCATCTCCGACCGCCAGTAGCCGAGGAACTCCGAGGCCGAGCTGAATGTCTGCACCGGCAGCCCGACCGACTCGAGCAGCCACTGCAGGGACTGCTGCACGGCGGGCTCGTCGTCGACGACAAAGACCGTGGGTTTCATCGAGAGTCCTCACCTTCTGATCAAGGAAAGACAGGACATTCTTGTGAGGCCGACACGCTCATAACACCGGGCCACGGGAAGAGATGAAAGCGGACCTTGAGCGGACGAATGCATCTTATCCGGCATACACCTTACGTGCAATACAGGGGGTTATTCTTTTGAAGGAATTGTCACGAGATCTCCTCCCCGCGGGCTGGGGGTGGGAGGGGCAGGGTGAAGCAGAAGGTGGCGCCGCCCCGATCGTTGGCCTCGACCCACATGCGGCCGCCGTGGTCCTCGATGATGGATCGGCTGATGGACAGGCCCAGGCCCATGCCGTGGGACTTGGTGGTGAAGAAGGGCTCGAAGATGCGTTCGCGGTTGGCCTCGTCGACGCCCGGGCCGGTGTCGCTGACGCGGACCTCGACGGCCCGGGGCTGTCGGCGGGCGATCAGGGTCAGCTCGTGGGGCTTGCCGGGGGTGTCGTGCATGGCGTCCATGGCGTTGAGCAGCAGGTTGACGAGCACCTGCTCGACCTGGCTGACCTCGGCCAGGACCTGGCAGGGCGTCGAGCAGCACTTGACCTGCAGATGGACGCGGTTGCGCAGGGCCTCGGCCGCGACGAAGCGGACGGCCCGCTCGACGGCCGAGGGAAACGAGATCACCTGACGATCGGAGACGTGCCGTCCGACGAACTCGCGGACGCCCTGGACGATCTGGCCGGCCCGCTCGCCCTGGAGGACGATCTGCTCGAGCGCCTCGGCGACCAGGTCCGGGCTGGCCTGGCCGGCCTCGAGCCGGCGTCGGGCGGCGTGGGCGAAGTTCAGCAGGGCCGTCAGCGGTTGGCTGATCTCGTGGGCGAGGTTTGAGGCCATCTTGCCGGCCGTGTTGAGCCGGGCCACGTGCGCCAGGGCCAGCAGGCGGTGGCGTTGCTCGGCCTGGTCCTGCTTGTGGCGGGTCATGTCCCGGCCGACGGCCTGGATCTCGTCGATCTCCTGGCGGTCGTTGAGCAGGGCCAGGCACTGCCAGTTGATCCAGCGCCAGCCCTCGGCCGTCTGCTGACGGATGTCGACCGTCACGCGGTGCGGCGGGCGGTGGATCTCCCGCTCGGCGCTGCGGGCGTGCTCCAAGTCGTCGGGGTGGATCTCGAGGTGCAGGGCCCGCCACAGCAGATCCTGCGGCGTCTTGTCCATCATCCGGCAGAAGGCCGCGTTGACAAAGGTCAGCGTCCGGTCGAGGCGGATGCGGACGATCATCTCCTCGAGGGAGTCGACGAGGCCGCGGTAGCGCTGCTCGCTGGCACGCAGGGCCTGCTCGGCCTCGTGGCGGTGGGTGATGTCCCGACCGACGGCCTGCAGCTCGACCGGCTCGCCCCGTTCGTTGAAGAAGGCCTGGTCCGTCCACTGCTGCCAGCAGGCCCGGCCGTCGGGGCTGAAGACCTGGTGCTCGTAGGTCGCCATGGGCGACCCGGGCGTGAGCGACCGCAGATGGCGGCGGATCCCGTCGTGCTCCTGCTCGGGCACGAGCATCAGGAACGACCGGCCCACGAGCTGATCGGGCCGTCGGCCGAAGAACCGCGCGTAGGCCTCGTTGACGAACGTCAGCGTCGTGTCGGGCAGAAACCGGCAGATCATCTCGGTCTGGCACTGCACGACGCTGCGGTAGCGCCGCTCGCTCTGCCGCAGGGCCTGCTCGGCCTGGCGGATCTCGGTGATGTCGGTGTGGACGCCGACCCAGCGCAGGGGCTCGCCCGAGGCGTCGCGGAGGATGATCCGGCCGCGGGCGTGGACCCAACGCCACCGGCCGTCCTTGTGGCGCATCCGGTACTGGGCGTCGTAGTAAGAGGTCTGGCCGGCCATGTGGGCCCGGGCGCTGCGCTCTTCCTCGGCCACGTCGTCGGGGTGGACCAGGGTGTGCCAGCCGCTGAGCCAGGTGTCCTCGATCTCGCCGGGCTCGTAGCCGAGCATCTGCTTGTAGCCGTGGCTGAAGTAGACGCGCTGGCCACGGCGGATGTCCCAGTCCCAGAAGCCGATCCGCGAGGCGTCGAGCACCAGGTCCAGCCACTGCTGGCTGGCGCCGAGGATCTCCTGTGTGCGACGGTGGTCGTCGACGTCGACGGCGCAGCCGACCCAGCGCTTCTGGTCCCCCTGCTCGACGGACGCCGCCCGCAGGCGCACCCAGCACCAGGCGCCGTCGGCCCTGTGCAGACGGCAGTCCAGCTGCACCCCGAGCGCGTCGCCTTGGAGGTGCGCGCTGACCTGCACGGCCAGTCCCGGCCGGTCGTCGGGATGGATCAGCTCGATCCAGTCCGACATCGCGCCGGCCGCGGGGTAGTCGGCCGCCTGCCCGGCGGGGACGCCGAGGATCTCGAGCATCCGCGGGCTCATCGTCCAGCGCCGCTCGGGTGGGTCCCATTCCCACCAGCCCTCCATCGCCAGCTTCTCGAGCATCGGGCGTCACTCCCGGATCTGACCACGACATGCACCAATGATCCGATCGGTCGGCATGGGCGCTTCCGATCCTTCGGGACCGAGCGGGCAATCACGAGCGGGGCCGGTAGTCGGCCAGGCAGCCCGGCGCCTCCTCGACGCGGACGAGTCGCAGCCGGCGGCCGGCGGGCAGGCGAGGGGTCAGTTGGCCGGCGATCCAGCGGGCCACGTGCTCGGCCGTAGGCGGCGACGCGGCCTTGCGGCGGGACGAGATTGCGCGAGCCATGCCGGAACCCCCGGAACCCCCGGACCCCATGGCGGCGAACATCGGCAGGTCATTGAGAACTCGCCCTTTAAGTTGGGCCACCGCGGCGTCGAGCAGGCCTTCGAGAAGATGAAAATCCATCACCACGCCGATCCGGTCGAGCCTGGCCGCCCCCACCGTCACCCAGACCCGCCAGTCGTGGCTGTGCACCGGCTCCCACGACCCGTCGTAGAGGCGGATCGTGTGCCTGGCTCGGAAACGGCGGTCGATCGTCACTTCGTACACGACAGGCTCCCGGCCCCCCGACTTCAGCCACGCCCATCTCGGGCCGTGGCGGCGGGACGACGTATTGATTCTAATCTGACCATGCTTCTAAGGCAGGAACACGGCAACGGGGTGGTGACGTATCAGTCCCCTCTTCTGACGGATCTGGGTGTGCCGCACGCCTTCTCGACGCGGATTGGGGGTGTGAGCAAGGGCCCCTACGCGTCGCTAAACCTCGGCGAGCTGGCCAAGGACGACGCGACCGACGCCAACACGGCGGTGGCGGAGAACTACCGCCGGCTGCGCGAGGCCCTGGGGCTGGCCCGGCACGTGCGGTCGGTGGTCCGGCAGATGCACACGGGCGAGGTGCACGTCCCGCCGGCCGGGCCGATCCGACCCCAGGACTGCCCCGTGGCCGACGCCCTGGTGACGGAGCATCCGGGCCTGTTGCTGGCGGTGCGGGTGGCGGACTGCGTGCCGGTGCTGCTGGCGGACAGATCGGGACGGCGGGTGGCGGCGGTGCACGCGGGTTGGCGCGGCGTGGCGGCGGGGGTGGTGACCCACGCGGTCGGTGTGATGCGGGAGAGGTTCGGCGTGCGGCCGGGGGATCTGGCGGCGGCGATCGGACCGTGCATCTCGCTGCAACACTTCGAGGTGGGGCCGGAGGTGGCGGAGCAGTTCCGGGGGGCTGATCTGGCCGCGGTGATCGACGAAAAATCCTTCGCCAAGCCGCACGTGGACCTCCAACAGGCGGTGCGTCTGCAACTGCGGCGGGCGGGCGTGTCGGAGTCAACCATCGACGGGACGGATCGCTGCACCTTCGAGCACGCCGGGGAGTTCTTCTCCCACCGACGGGACAGGGGCGTGACGGGCCGGCTGGCGGCGGTGATCGCGGTGCGGGGCTGATCACGGCGGCGGTATCCCTGGTAATCTTCTGGCATGCTCCCGATCCGGATCCGAGGTCTGTCCAAGCATTTCGGCGCCACGGCGGCTGTCGACGCGGTGGATCTGGACATCGAGGCGGGCGAGATGTTCTTCCTGCTCGGGCCGTCGGGCTGCGGCAAGACGACGCTGCTGCGGATGCTCGCGGGGTTCGTCGAGCCGACGGCCGGGTCGATCCGGTTCGGCGAGCGGGACGTGACGAACACCCCCCCGAACCGGCGGCCGACGGCGATGGTCTTCCAGGGCTACGCCCTGTGGCCGCACATGTCGGTGCGGCAGAACGTGGCCTTCGGGCTCGAGGTGCGGGGCAGGCGTCGTGCGGAGGTTAGAAAACGGGTCGAGACGGTGCTCGAAGCGGTGCAGTTGCTGCCGATGGCTGACCGCAAGCCCCAGCAGCTCTCGGGGGGGCAGCAGCAGCGGGTGGCGCTGGCGCGGGCGCTGGCGGTCGAGCCGGCGGTGCTGCTGCTCGATGAGCCGTTGGCGAACCTTGACGCCCAGCTCCGCGTCGAGCTGCGGGGGCTGGTGAAAGATCTTTGCCGTCGAACGCGGACGACGGCGGTGTACGTGACGCACGACCAGGCCGAGGCGCTGTCGGTGGCGGACCGGATCGCGGTGATGTCGGCAGGCCGGATCGCCCAGGCCGGGCCGCCGCGCGAGCTGTACCAGCGGCCGCGGTCGCGGTTCGTGGCGTCGTTCCTGGGCCAGGCCAACTTCCTGACGGCCGAGGTGGTGAGCATCGAGCCCGGACGGCTGCTGCTGCGGACGCCGGCGGGCGAGATCCGGGCCGTGAGAGACACGGAACCAGCCGATTCCACGGGCGAGATCGCCGTGGGGACGACGGTGACGTGCTGCATCCGGCCCGAGTCGGTGCGCCCGCGTCCGGTGGCCGGTTCGGGCGGTCGCGGCACGCTGCGGGGCGTCTGCGCCGGCTCGACCTACCTCGGGCACGCCACGGAGGCGCGGCTGGACCTGGGCGACGGGTCGTGGCTGACGGCGACGGTGGTGGGAAACTCATGGTCCCCGGCGGTGGGGGAGGCCGCGACGGTGGAAATCGACCCGGGCGACGTGATCGTCCTCCGCGAGGGCTCGGGGCCGTCGGTCGGCGGCGATTCGTGACGCTCGCGCCGGCACACCGCGGCGATTTTTCTCGGAAATTCAGCCTGATTTCGCATCCTTGGGTGATCGCGTCGCGCGGGCATGATCGCCGTCGCTCGGGTCGCGCGACGGCGCCGGACGGGCGGTGCGGCGCGGCAACTCGTGATCATCGCTCAAGAATCACGCCCGGCGCGGCCGATAAAGATGATGCACCGGCGAGGAATTCAGTTGACTTTGATTTCGCTGATGCAGTAAAGTGTCTCAAAGCTCCGCTGGCGACTTCGAGAGGAACAGCCATGGCTAAGAAGAAAGCGACCAAGAAGAAGGGCACGAAGAAGAAGGCCACCAAGAAGAAGGCCAAGAAGAAGAA
>JADZET010000470.1 GCA_020850375.1 Phycisphaeraceae bacterium
TGAAGACCATCGGCAGGTAGAGGCGGGTCTTGTCGACGCTGCCGACCATGATCATCTGGGCGACGTTCCATCCGCGGAGCAGGCGGATCCACTTGCCGAGCTGGATCATGCCGGCGGTCCTGAAGACTTCGCAGAGGCCGGGCAAGTCCGGGTGATGCTGGCCGTACATCCCGACACAGGCCACGCGCCGTCCGGCGGCGCGGATGCCCCGGGCCACCTCCACGGGGAGCAGGCCTCCGCCGGCGACCAGGCCGATCGGTCGTTCGTCCATGCCCGAGAGTTTAGCGAAAAACGCCCCGATCGCGGGACCGGGGCGGACCAAGAAGAGCAGGGCGCCGGCCGGGCGCCGCCGATTACCGCAGGGCGGCCTGCCGCATGCGGCGGTAGGCGCTGCCGGGGGCGATGCCGCGGTCGGACCGCATGGCCACGAGCTTGGGCCGCATCGCCGCGTGACGGTGAGATTCCGGTGTGTCGCTTCCGGGGGCGGATGTGGTGGTGACGACCTTGCCGCCGTGCGTGTTGATCGCCACCTGCCGCATGGCCCGCAGAGCCTCGGCCAGGGAGAGGATCATCAGCACGCGGACAAGCCCTCCGAGCGAGACGTCCAGGATGCCGCCGACGCTGTAGCCGTGGCGGTAGGCCTCGACCACGGCGCGGATGGCGGCGCCGGCGTAGAGCAGGCTGGCGCAGCGGAAGAACCAGGCCAGCGTGCCCATGAGGTAGTATCCGCCGACCGCGGGCAGTCGGCCCAGGGCCGCCCGCCAGGAGGCCAGCGTGGCGCTGAGCCGGCCGGGCTCGGGCTGAGCATCGTCGATCATCTCGTCGGTTTCGCTCGACTCGGGCGATTCGACGGAGGGGGATTCGGTGGGGGCAGCCTCTTGCCCGGCGGCAAAAGCGGTTGGGTCGGCCGTGTCCTGCGACCGATGCACCGAGCCGGTGGCCATCGTGACGATCTGGCCCATCACGGCCCTGACACGGTTGCGTCGCCTCTGAGGCTCGACGGGCTCGGGCTCCTCGTCGGGCATGGACGTCGCGGGTTCGGAGACGAGGGCCTCCTCGGCCGGCGTCGAGCCGCTCAGGGGCAGAGCACGCACTTTCGTGGCTGCGGCACGAACCGTCCTGACCGCCCCGGTCAGACGCTTGACGGCGGCACGCTCCTCGGCCGCGATCTCGTCGGCGTGGGAGGGCTCTTCCTCGACGGGGTCCGCGTCGGAGGCCGAGACGGAATAGGCCGAGGCCGGCTCGTCGGCTTCCTGCTTGTCAGCGGATTCTTCCTCCTTCTGGTCGGTCATCCGCTCCGCGGCCCCGGACATCGCGGCGGTGACGGCCTGGAGTTCCTCGGCCGGGCTGGGTATCTCAATGGCCTGCCGGGCCGGCTCCGGCTCCTCAACGGGGGCCTGGCTGAAGAGCGAGGGCTCGTCGCTGGGGTAGCCCTCGACCGCCCGTGCGGCCTGGACGGCGATTAGCGCCTCGGGCTCGTCTGCCACCGGGAGTTCAGCTTGACCCGGCTCGGGCTCCGGCTCGGGGGCGTGGACCAGTCGCAGGTGCGTCACGGCCCTGGTCTCTTGTGCCTGGAGGGTCGTCTCGGGGATGTCGGTCGGCGGCGCCTGCTCCACGGTGTCAGAGCCGATGCTTGGGAGGCTGGCGCTCTCGGCCCCCACGGCCAGTTTGACCTCCTCCTCCGCGTGCCCGGAGACGTGGGCGCGCTGCGGCACGTTCTGGATCAGCCCGCAGCGCGGGCACTTGACCTTGCGGCCCTCGCTCCCCTCGGGCACGCGGATCTTGGCCTGGCAGCTCTCACAACGAAAACGGATGGGCATGGCGCGTCTCCCAGACCGTGGGCCGAGGGCGACCACCCGCGATCGACGGTCTACTGCTCTGGATATCGGGTAAACGCCCGTGAGATTGACAGAAGTTTCATCACGCCACCTTCCCCCCTGGTCGGCTGGATCGGCAGGCGGCCGGATCGCCCGGAACGATGTTCGAGGCCAAAGACTGCACGATCAGGAGAACCTCCGACGCCCTGAGGATGCCGCGCAGGCCGCCTGAGGATAATACTCGATTGACTTTTTACTCGGATTGGGCACTCTCAACAGAGGTCGGTCGCCGTGATTTCGTCGTCGGGCATTGTGGATCGTTCATGTCAGACTACGTCACTGATATCGGAAAAAGGAGGGAAAAGCCATGGAGAAACGAGTGATTCGATGTCGATTGGCACGTTGGGCCGTCGGCGTGGGATTCGGCCTCGCGCTGGCCGGGCCGGCGTGGGCTGTCCCCTACACGGCCGACAAGATCGTGCCCCTGCCCCCGCCGAACCCGCAGTACACCAACATCGACTCGGGCACGATCATCTTCGGGCCGGGGCAGGAGGAGTACATCGTCGAGGTCGAGAACAACCTGCGGCTGGACCACTGGAAGGAGTGGATGATCATCTACACGATCACGCCGCTGACCCCCGACAACTGGCTGGCGGACCTGCACGTGGATTACTCGAAGATCGTCGACCCCGGCCCGCCCGAGCCGTGGTTCGACCTGCTGCTCGAGGGCAGCCAGTACGCCTTCTGGCAGACCTACTACGGCGGGTCAAGTTCGCCGGTGCCGCTGAGCTGGACGGTGGTGGGATATCCCTTCACGGTCAACCCGATCAGCGTCGATCCCCAGCAGGCGGACCTGGTGATCGACACCATGCCCTTCTGGTGGAACCCCGAATGGGTGAGCCTGGAGTTCAGCGGGGCGAACGTGCAGATCGATTACACGTTCATCGACTGGTGCGTCCCCGAGCCGTCGGCCCTGGGCGTGCTGGCCTTGGCGGGCCTGGGCGTGCTGCGCCGCCGACGCTGAATCGAGCCGCGCTCTGACGGCGCCAGGTCACGCCCCGCGGCCGCGCCGCAATGATAAAGCTCCCGTCCCCAGGGACGGGAGCTTGTCATTTTCGGAGCGATCGAGCGGTCGTCCTAGAGCCCGACGATGCTGAAGCCCGCGTCGACGTGGATGTTCTCGCCGGTGACGGCCGTCGAGAGGTCGCTGACGAGGTAGACGGCCGTGGAGCCGACCTCGCCGCCCTCGATGTTGCGTCGGAGGGCGGCCTTGCGCTCCTGGTGGGCGAACATGTCCGAGATCCCACCCACCGCCGAGGCCGCCAGCGTCCGCAGCGGGCCGCCGGAGATGGTGTTGACGCGGATCTTCTTCTCGCCGAGCTCGAAGGCCAGGTAGCGGGCGGTGTGCTCGAGCGCCGCCTTGGCGATGCCCATGACGTTGTAGCCGGGGATGACCTTCTCGCCGCCGTAATAGCTCATGGCCAGCATCGACCCGCCGTCGGGCATGACCTTGATCGCCCGCTGGCCCATGGCCAGCAGGGTGTAGGCGCTGACGTCGAGCGCCTGGGCCCAGGCCTGGCGGGTCGTGGTGTGGAAGTTGCCCACCTGCAGGAACGAGCGGTCGGCGAAGGCGATCGAGTGAATGACGAAATCGATCTTGCCGAAGTCGGCGGCGATCTTGTCGAAGACGGCATCGAGGTCGCTGTCCTTGGTGGCGTCGCAGGGGACGAGCCAGGGGTCTTTCACGCCCAGCTCGTCGATGGCCAACCGGCAGCGGCGCTCCATCTTGCCCGAAGCGTCGGGCAGGTGCGTAAAGAGGCACTGCGCGCCGTGCTGGATGAGCGACTGGGTGATGTACCAGGCGTAGCTGCGGTCGTTGGCGATGCCGAAGACGATGCCGCGTTTTCCGTCGAGAAGGCCCATGCGATCAGTCTCCTACCCCCGGAAGTTGAAGTCTGGAATGCCGGGGGCCTGATAGATTAGCACAATGTAGGGCACGCATCCTGCTTGCCAAGGGTGAAACGCGAAATCCAGATCTCAGGCACGCAGGAGACGCGCCCTACGCGCCGGCGATCGCGGATCGCCGCCGTGAGTAGACCAGCGACCCCACGCCGCCGATCAGCGGCACGGCCACCAGCGGCGCCGCGCCCACGAGCATGCCCAGCAGCGGCGCTGACCACATCGCGCCTAAGCTCAGCCCCGCCAGCGTGCACAGCGGCCCGAGGGCGAAGCCCCCGCCGATCATCGTCTCGTGCCAGCTCCCGGCGTCGATCGAGGCGTTCTTGACCACCGTGGCGTAGTAGAGCGCCGCGTGGTACGCCATGCCGTGGCTCAGGCCGAAGATCGCCTGGCCCAGCAGCACCAAGGGCACGTTCGGCGACAGCATCACCAGCAGGAACCCCACCGGCAGCATCACCGCCGCCGCCGCCATCACGCCCCGCCGGCCCTGCCAGAACGCGTGACGGCTGACCAGCACGAACATCAGCACGCGCGGCACGTCCAGCCACGACGCCAGCGCCGTCGCCGCCATCACGCCCAATCCCAGCCCCTCGCGGAACAGCGACGGCATCATCGCCGCCAGCACCGACGTCATCGCGTACCCCGCCAGCATCGTCACCCGCGTCGAGACGACGTAGGCGTGCATCTTGTCGAGCTCGTGCGCCGCCGGCCGGTCCGGGTGATCGTCCGCCAGGTGAGGCGTCATACGCAGCGGCAGGATCAGGGCGATGTTGACCAGGCTCATCGCCGCCGGCAGGTAAAAGACCAGGGGCGGGTAGAGCTTGAGCAGCGGCCCGACCACCGCCACCGCCACGGGCACGCCCGCCGCCCAGGTGATGTTGAACACGCCCAGCGCCCTGGCCGTCTCCCGGGCGCTGCGGCCGGCGCTGACGTAGGTCTCAACCACCGGCCACATCCATCCGAGCATCATCGACAGCAGCATGTAGCCGATCATCAGCATCGCCGTGCCCGGCCAGAGAGCCTCGGCGACAAAACTCAGGCCCTGGCACGCCACCGTCGTGATCAAGAGGACCCGCGGCCCGAGCAGCCTCATGGCGTGTTTGCTGGTCACCGCCCCGACGATGTAGAACCCGCCCATCCCCACCGCCGCCAGCCAGAGGTTCTGCAGCCTGCTGAATTCGAGCATCTGCTCGGTGTAGAAATAGGTCCCGCGGAAGACCATCACCGACGCGAGCGTCTGGATCAGCGTGATGACCAGCAGCCGCGCCAGCGGTGGAGTAGGTGTCTCACAGCGATCGAGTGTCGAGGGGCTCGGGCTGGGTGCAACCGGGATAACTTCCGGGGGGGTCATAACGTCTTTCGAGTCATCGCGCGTCGCATGTCGCGCTGGGCGTCGCGGTCCTTGAGGTCCTGTCGCTTGTCATGGGCCTTCTTGCCGGTGGCCAGCCCGAGCTCGACCTTGACCCAGCCGCGGACGAAGTACATCGCCAGGGGCACGAGCGTGAAACCCTTGGCGCTGGTCTTGGTCGCCAGCCGCTGGATCTCGCGTTTGTGCGCGAGCAACTTCCGGGGGTGGACGGGGATGTGCCCGAGCGGGCCGGCCTGCTTGTACTCGCCGATGTGCACGCTGTGCAGGAACAGCTCGCCGCTGGCCTCGACCTGGGCGAAGCCCTCGGCCAGCGAGACCAGCCCCGCCCGGATGCTCTTGACCTCGCTGCCGGCCAGCTCGATGCCCACCTCGATCTTCTCGAGGATGTGATAGTCGTGGTGCGCCTTGCGGTTGGCGATCCGCGGGCTGCCGTGGCCGGACGAGGATTTGTGGTCGCGTGCATTCATGGAATCGGTGAAAAACGCCGTCCCCCCGAGCTTCCGAGGCCGGCCGAGCCTGACAGTGTATCGACCACCAGGGCGGGATGTCTGTCGCTACTTGCCGATGCAGAAGGTGGCGAAGATCCGGCCCAGCACGTCGTCCGGCGACATCCGCCCGCCCAGGGCCGCCAGCGAGTCAAGGCCCTGCCGCATGGCCTGGGCGATCAGCTCGGGCTGGCGGAGGTGGTCCGCTGGCTGCTCCCGCACGAGCGACAGGGCGTTGTGCAGGGCCTCGGCGGCGTCCTTCAGGGCGTTCTCATGCCGGGGTTGAAGGGCCAGCACGTCGGCGCTGAGGCTCGCCCCCCGTCCCCCCACGGCCGATCGGATCGCTCGCCGCAGATCATCGAGCCCCTGACCGGTCACGGCGCTGACGTGCAGGCCGTCATTCCCCGTCGGCCGCGTCGCGTCGACCTTTGTCACGACTTCGATCATCACTGACGAGAAGGGCGCCGCGATTGGTTGGACCGAAGATGCCCCGGCCTCGCGGATGTGCAGGATCACGTCGGCCTGCTCGATCGCTTGTCTCGCCGCCTGCTGGGCCTGGCGGTCGAGAAGCTGCCGGGGGTCATCCAGACCAGCCAGGTCCGTGAGGAGCACCTCGACGGCGCCATCCTCCCCCGTGAGCGTCAGCGGCTCGACGAGCACGTCGCGCGTCGCCCCCGGAAGGGGGCTGGTTACCGCCCGTTGACGACCGAGCAGGGCGTTAAAGAGCGTGCTCTTGCCCGCGTTGGGCGCGCCGGCCAGCACGACCGACGGCAGGGCGTCAAGACTCTTCCACGGCCGGGTGTGGCGGTGCAGCGCGTCGAGCTCTTCCCGTGTCACGTTCAGACGCTCGGCCAATGCCGGGGGGGCGATGGGCACGACGTCTTCCTGGTCCGTGAAGTCGATCCCCGCCTCGACGAGCGCCAGGGCGGAGGCGAGCTGGTCCACCATCCGCTCGGCCGCTTTGCCGAGAAGTCCCTCGCGGAGCGCCGCGGCGGCGCGGAGTTGACCGTCGCTGATCGCCGCGATCGTCGCCGCCACGCCCTCGGCCTGCGTCAGATCGAGCTTGCCGCTCAGGAACGCCCGGAAGGTGAA
>JADZET010000471.1 GCA_020850375.1 Phycisphaeraceae bacterium
GGCGTGAGGTTCTGGGCCTCGTCGACGATGATGAACTGATTGGGGATCGACCGGCCGCGGATGTAGGTCAGCGGTTCGAGCACCACCTTGCCCGAGTCCATCAGCTCGGTGATGCGGTTCTCGGGCGACTTGCTCACGGCGTACTGCGAGCCGCCGGTGCGGGTCGAGAGCAGGTAGCTGAGGTTGTCGAAGATCGGCTGCATCCAGGCGGCGAGCTTTTCGTCCTTGTCCCCAGGCAGGTAGCCGATGTCGCGGCCCATGGGCATGATCGGGCGCGCCACCAGGAGCTTGTCGTACCGCTCCTCGGTCATCGTTTTGGCCATGCCGGCGGCGATGGCCAGCAGCGTCTTGCCCGTGCCGGCCGATCCCAGGAGGGTCACGAGCTTGACCTCGTCGTCGAGCAAGAGGTCCAGGGCCATGGTCTGCTGGACGTTGCGGGCCATGATGCCGAAGACGGGCTTGCGGGGGCCCTGGATGGGGATGAGGTTGTCCGTGTCGCCGAGCCGGCGGGCCAGGCCCGTGTGCGAGTCGTCGACGGCCGAGCGGAGCTGCACGTACTCGTTGGCCACCAGCGAGATCATCTGCTCCTGCCCGCGTTCGTCCGTGCGGACGAGGTAAGGCTCGAGCCGGCTGACCTCGAGATACTTCTCCTCGTAGAGGGCGTCGATCAGCTCGGGCGGCACCGTCACGGTGATAAAGCCCTGGTACAGATGCTCGGGGTCGACCTTCTCGGCCTCGAAGTCCTCGACGCGCAGCCCCAGGGCGTCGGCCTTGATGCGGACATTGACGTCCTTGGAGATCAGGATCGTGCGCTTCTTCTGGTTCTGGAGCTCGAGGGCCACGGCGATGATGCGGTTGTCCGGTGAGTCCTCGACGATCCAGCGAGGACGATCCTGCGCCGAGAAGATCACGCGGACCTGTCCGCCGTGGCCGTTCCAGGTCACGCCCTCGGACAACGGCCCCGTGGCCCGCAGGCGGTCGAGGTGGCGGATCACCTGGCGGGCGTTGCGGCCGACGTCGTCGTTCTGCTTCTTGAACTTGTCGAGTTCCTCGAGCACCGTGAACGGCACGACCACCTCGTTGTCATCGAACATGAACAACGCGTTGGGGTTGTGCAGCAGGACGTTGGTGTCCAGGACGAAGTACTTGACGTGGGACTTGTCCGATCTGGCGGTTTCGCTCAAAGCGTGATCTCCCGAGTGTCGGTCGCCTGCAAGCATGCCGCGTCCGTGCGGCGAGCGTCCATGAATATTATCGGCCAGCCGGGCCGGCGGGTTCGTGATTGGTTTGGAATCGCATGGCATGATAGGCCGCCCGGGCCGCGGGCCAGTCCTCGGCCAGCATGGCGTAGAGCTCGTGGTCGACCCGTCGGCCGTCGTACCGGCCGACGCCACGAAGCGTGCCCTCGTGGGTGAATCCAAGGCGGCAGGGCACCGCCCGGCTCCGACTGTTCGCCGACTCGGCCCGAATGGTGATCCGTCGCAGCCCCAGTTCACCAAAGCCATGGTCCAATAACGCCACGGCAGCTCGGGTGACCGCCCCCCTGCCCTGCTCGGCCTCGGCCAGCCAGTAACCCAGGTCTGCCTCGGACGCTTCAAAGACGCCGCTGGAACGCCTGACGTCCATCAACCCGACGCCCCCCACCACCCGGCCCTGTCGGCGGATTGAGCAGGACACACCCTGGCCTGCTGAATAGGCCGCCAGACGACCCGCGGCAAACTGACGGGTATCCTCCACCCTGACCGTCATGACCACCCATGACAGCCATCGGGCGATATGAGCCCGATTGGCGTCGATGACGGCAAAGATCTCCTCGGCGTGCCGGGGATGGACCAGCGTCAGTGAGAGTTCATCATCGAGTTGGATGGCGAATTCCATCGTTGTCTCCTGCGCCTTGATCGTCAGGGTCGGGAGTCTGGCTGTGGTTTCACCCACAAGGCCATCAGCAGGTCGTCGACGAACTCGCCTGGTTCGCGCTGCGTCTCGCCGCGCAGGCGTGCCTCCTCGATGAAGCCGAACCTCCGGTAGAGCCGGATCGCCCTTTCGTTGTCGACATAGACCGCCAACGTCAGCTTCATGAGCATCGGGTGCCTCTCGACCCAGTCAACCAGGGCCGCCATCATGGCCGTGCCCAGTCCACTGCCCCAGAAGGCCTGCCGGCAGTGGATGCCCAGCGTCGCCACGTGGCTGCGACGCCGGCGATCGACGACGCTGGTGTTGGCCACCGCCACGATCTGACCGTCGTGCTCCGCCAGGATCATGAGCTGGCCGCGCCGCGGATCCAGGCCGGCCAGGAACTGCCGCTCCTTCGCCTCGTCGAACTTCCACTCCTCCAGCAGCGTCAGGACGTAGGGACGGATCTCCGGCAGCGCCGCGTGCATGTGCCCCACCATCGCCGACGCGTCATCGGGCGTCGCCTGGCGGATCAGCACCTCGCGGCCATCCTTGAGTACGACGTGTCGCGGCTTAAAGACAGGTTCCGATGGAACCGTGGCCGGGTATGAACCAATGGATGTGTTCATCGCTTGCCTCCATCACCCGCAGCCGTCACTGAGCGTCGGGCCACCAGCAGCAGGCCCGACCGCTGCCGCGTGCCGGGACCATCGGGCTCGGCTTCAAGGTCGAAACGCTCGCAGAGATCCACAAACGGCTCGAACACGTCCGGCGTCTGGCACGCCTGCTGGGTCAATTCGCGGCCGAGGAAGTTGGCCAGCGTGCCAACGCCACCGCAGCGCAGCACCTCCAGGCCCACCCTCTCGACGAGGGCCCGCAGCTCGTGGGGGTGATACGCGCGGAAGTGGCCGAAATAATCCTGCGTGATGCCGCGCACCAGGCCAGGGTTCTCGGGGAATTGCTCCTGCTCCCATCGGCCATGGTCGAGCATCTCGTACACGGCGGGGATGATCCGCTTGTAGACGATCAGGCTCGACTCGAGCCAGACGCGCACCATCGAGGCCCGGTGCGAGACGGTGAGCACGACCCAGCGCTTGGCCACCCGGCACGTCTCGGCCACGGCCCGGTCGGCCGCCGGCCCGCAGAAGGAGATCGCGCCATCCATGTTCAGCACCAGGTCGAACGATCGGTCCGCGAACCGTGACAGATCGGCCGCGTCGCCCTGCTCGAAACGGATATTGGACAGGTCGCCCGCTTTCTGCCTGGCGATGTCGAGCATGCGCTGCGACAGATCCAGGTGCGTGACCTGATAACCCCGCCTGGCCAGTGGGATCGAGAATGCCCCCGTGGCCCCACCAACGTCAAGGATGGTCGTGGCCTCGGGCCGTTGCAATATTTCCACAAGACGTCGCTCGATCTCCCGCCAGCGCAGGGCCCGATTTACCGGCTCGTCACTTTGATCGTTCTCCTCGCGATCCGCCTTGGCATCCCACCATTGGCGTTGACGGTCCAGAGCGGCGGCCGTGACTGAGGGGATTGACGCGTTCATGGCTGAGCTGCCTTCGATGGGGGTTCGGTGCCGTTGTTCATCGCCGCCGCCTGCCGGGCGTCGGTGGTGCGGATGCGGTTGATGGCCACCAGATACGCCTTCGCGGCCGCCTCGATCACGTCGGTGGACAGGCCGCGGCCCTTGACCTTGCGGTCGCGGTGGCGAACCTGGACCATCACCTCGCCCTGGGCTTCCTTGCCGCTGGTGATCGCCCGCGTGGTGTAGTCCTCGAGCGTCACCGTCACGCCCGTGGCCTTCTGAATCGCCGAGTAAATCGCATCAATCGGCCCGTCGCCGGTGGCGGCCTCCATGCACTCCGTGCCGGCCGAGTCGCGCAGGACCACCGTGGCCGTGGCGATCACGCCCGTGCCGCTGGTGACCTGGAAGCGGACCAGTTCCCACAGCGAACGCTCAGCCTGCACCTGCTGATCGAGGATCGCCTCGATGTCCTCGTCGTAGACGTCCTTTTTCTTGTCCGACAGGGTCTTAAAAGCCTCGAAGGCCTTGTCGATCGTGGCGTCGTCGACGTTATAGCCCAGGAACACCACGCGGTCGCGGAAGGCATGCCTCCCCGAGTGCTTGCCCAGGACGAGCTTGTTCTCCGGCACGCCGACCTCGCGGGGGTCCATGATCTCGTAAGTCGTGCGATGCTTGAGCACGCCGTCCTGATGGATGCCCGACTCGTGGGCGAAGGCGTTCTCACCCACGACGGCCTTGTTCCGCTGCACGTGCAGGCCGGTGAACGACGAGACCATGCGGGAGACGGGATAAATCTTCCGGGGGTTGATGCCCGTCTCGAAGCGGCTGAAATAGTCCGCCCGCGTACGCAGGGCCATGACGATCTCCTCGAGCGCCGCGTTGCCCGCCCGCTCGCCGATGCCGTTGATCGTGCACTCGATCTGCCGCGCCCCATGCAGCATGGCCGCCAGGCTGTTGGCCACGGCCAGGCCCAGGTCGTCGTGACAATGGGCGGACAGCACGATGCCATTGCGGTCCAGTTCGGGCAGTTGCTCGCGGACGAACTGGAAAATGTGCCCATACTGCTCCGGCACGGCATACCCCACGGTGTCGGGGATGTTGACCGTCGTCGCCCCGGCCTCGACCACCGCGGCGGTGATGTCCACCAGGTAGTTCAGCTCCGTGCGTGAGCCGTCTTCCGGGGAGAATTCCACGTCGGCTGTGTAACCACGGGCCTGCTTCACGCTCTCGACGGAGATGCGGATGATCTCGTCGAAGGCCTTGCGCAGCTTGTGCTCGCGGTGGATCTTGCTCGTGGCGCAGAAGACGTGGACGCGTCCGCCGGCCGGGTTGGCTGCGTGCTTGATCGCCTCGCCGGCCCGGTCGATGTCGCGCGGCACGCAGCGGGCCAGCCCCGCCACCTTGGCGCGCGTCAGTTCGCCGGCCATGGCCTTGACGGACTCGAAATCCCCCACGCTGGTGATGGGGAAGCCGCCCTCGATAATGTCCACGCCCAGGACCTCGAGCTGGCGGGCGATCTCGATCTTCTCGTTAAAGTTCAGCGTCGCCCCGGGCGACTGCTCGCCGTCGCGGAGCGTGGTGTCAAAAATCAGCACCCGGGCCTTAGGGCCGGCCGGCGGGATGGGGGCCTGCGGGGCATTGGGAGAGGACGATTCGGCGTTGTCGGCGGGCATGGTTGAATCTCCTGGCTGTCAGACGGATGCATTTCACCACGGAGAGCACGGAGGACACGGAGCAGATCACGATACTTCTTGTAGGGCACGCATCCTGCGTGCCTTGCATAAGACACATGGCCGGCTCAGGTGGCACGCAGGATGCGTGCCCTACAGTTAACTTTGTCCTCCGTGTCTTCTCCGTGCTCTCCGTGTCCTCCGTGGTAAATCTCTGAGGATCGAAAACAAAAAACCCTGTCTCGGAGGCTCCGGACAGGGCGTTGGTTCGACGCTAAACGGCTCGCGGCCGCACCCTATCCAGAGCA
>JADZET010000472.1 GCA_020850375.1 Phycisphaeraceae bacterium
AGTGCGACGGCGGCATGGAAGATCCGCGCGCCGTCGACATGTAGACGCCAGCCCTGCTCGCTAGCCAGTTCAACCAAACCGGCTGTCACGTCGGCTCCCCACGGCACGCCGCCCCGCAGAGCGTGCGCGTTTTCCGTGCAAATCACCGCCGCGCCCCGGCGGGCCAATCCGCGCGCCATCACCCCTTGGCGAACATGCTCAGCCGTCAGGACGCCGTCGGTCTCCAGGTCGGCCGACGTGCACTCTGCAAGCCGGCGAAAGCCGTCCTGTTCCGATGAAAACACGTGGCTGTAAGGGTCGCCGATCAGCACGTCCCCGGGCCGGCTGATCGTTAGCAGACTGACAAGGTTGCCCATCGTGCCGCTGCAGACGAACAGGGCCGCTTCCCTCTTGAACATCTCAGCGGCGGTCTGCTCGAGTTCAGCGAGACATGCATCTTCGCCGGCCAAGGCGTCTCCACCCACCGACGCCTGGGCCATGGCTTGACGCATTACCGGCGTCGGAGCTGAATGGATATCGCTGCGGAGATCGATGCGGTATCTGCTTGTGATGTGGTTGATGCTCATGGTTCAATGGCGCGGTCATTTTCGGCCAACGGAGTGAGTTTTTTTGCAGACCACGAGAGGTTGACATCTCACGGTGTTTCGTTCGCACATGATGGATCCGCTGCTCGCCTCAGACTTGAGCCATCGCCTCCCGGATGAACCGCTCGAGCCGGCCGTCGTGCACCTGATCAATCAGAGGTTGAGCCCAGGTGGGTCTGACAGGTGACTCCGCCACCATCTGCAGGGCGTGGATCAGCGCCAGCGGACGGTCGAGGCATTCGTCCAACGGATCCACCGGGCCGTAGGTTTCCTTAAAGGCGTCGGCGGCGTCTGCTTTGAGGCAACTCAGCACATTCCGCCAGTCGCTGTACGCCAGGCCGATGCCGGCTAAGTGGTAGTCAAAGACGATGCCCGGCACCGTCGCCGCCGGCGATCGGGCCAGAGCCAGATTGGACCAGTGAAAGTCGTTGTAGCTTAGCGTCATCGGCCGCTGGCAGGCCTTGGCCACCAGTTCCTGCACGTGCCGCTCGGCTAACGACCAACCGGGTTGATCACTCAGCCCCAGGGTGTCTCCGATGGAGTGAACCACCTCCGCCGAGAGCGGCGCGAACTCCCAAGACAGCCCGGCCAGCCGAGAATCCTTCCGCTCAACCAGTTGCCGGCCCACGGCGTGCAGCGTCCGGTACCACGTCGCCACCGCCCGACCCGTTTCCCCCTTTTCCGCGTCCGCCTCCCGGGCCAGCCGCCACTGCGCGGAGTGCTCCACGTCCTCCAGCAGCAACGCTCGGTCGCCTATCCTGTGCTTGAGCACGGGGACCCCGCATTCCGACAACAGCCGGTAGAAGGCGATCTCGCTTGACCGCTGCGGCTGGACGATCCACTTGAGGATCCAGCTCCTGTCGCCGCACCAGAGCCGATAGATCCAGTTGATCTTCCGGCGGTGGAGCAGTTCGATCCGGGTGATCTGCTCGCGATTGAGGCCCAAGGATGTCAGGTCGCATTCTCCAGCGATTTCCGCTGGCGGGACGATAGATGACGGTTCTATCGCGGCAAGCATGAACACTTTCTGATCGCCCTTCCTGTCTGCAGCCTCAACCAGCCCGCAGCTTCTCCAGAAATCTTCCGATGCCGGATGTGCAGCTAGCCAGATATCGCGACAGCCCGACGCCTGAAGGATTGCCTTCGATCGCTGCCAGCCTTTGGTTCCTACCCCTCGCCGGCGGAACTCGGGGGCGACGTAGAACTCTCCGATGAACCCCCACCCAGTCCGCGTCGTCCGGTCAACCTCCAGAATGACGAATCCCGCCGGCTTTCCCTCCAGCATGAACAGCCCTATCCACAAGTCCTGCCTCTTCCACCCGAGTAGACCTTTCAGGAGCTTGGCTGGATTAGCATCATCGCCGCACCCAATCTCGACGTAGTAATCCATGGCTAACCGCCGAAAAGCATCGGCCGTGGACGAATCGGTGGCGGTGATGATCTCTAACTGAAAATCATCGTCGGGTTTAAGAACATGCCAATTCATATCGCCGCCTTTCTCGCCCAGAACGTCGCGCGTGTGGACTTCTCGGTAAAGGCTCGGCCGTCCTGGCCGCCGAACGTCTGTTCAATGACGAAACCGTGTTTGTTGAGCCAGCCCTTAACCTCATCGAAGCTGACGGGGTGCTTCTGCTGGATGCGTTCACGTTCCTTGGTGGACCCGTCGGGGAAGGTCAGGACCGTGATCCGGCGGGCCCGCCACAGGCGCGCCGCGGGGTCGCACCAGATCAGTTCCGACATGCCTTCGACGCGTGTGCCGTCCGAACAGACGCCGTCAGGGAAGCGGGTCTTGTGCCGGCCCGGCACGCGCCACGACTCGGCGAGCTGTCCCTCCATGCGGTCGTTGTCGACGAAGAGATACCCGCCGGGCTCGAGCGCCGTGACCGCCGCGGCGATGCACGCTTCTTGCTCCTCCGGACTGGCCAGTTCGTAGAGACAATTGCTGGCGAGCAGCACCAGATCAAACCCGCGCGGCCAGCGGTCGCTGACAGCGTCGCCGCGATGCAGGGCCAGGCGGTGGTGGATCGCATCGCCGAATTCGTCAATCTTCGCCCGGGCCCGATCGAGCATGGGCTGAGATTGATCCATGCCGACAACCTCGTGCCCATCCAGGGCCAGGGGAATGGCGATCCGCCCCGTGCCGCAGAA
>JADZET010000473.1 GCA_020850375.1 Phycisphaeraceae bacterium
ACCGCGTCGAGCTCGAGTTCATCAACGCCAACCTCGACCCCAACGCCAAGTTCGGCACCGACGAGAACGGCAACCCCAACCCGGGCGGCAACCTGCACAACCAGACCTTCAACGTCACCCACACCGGGGGCGCGGTCCCCGCCAACACCGCCGCCTTCGTCCTCGACGAGTTCACCTTCAAGGCCCGCGCCAAGGACAGCAGCGGCTTCGGCCTGGACAACAGCGGCGAACGCGACTTCTACATCACCATCCTCAACGCCAAGATCCTCGTCGCCGGAGCACTCGTCGAGGTCAATCAGCAGTTCGGCTCGCAGGAGGTCGAGGTCCAGCCCTACGTGCCCCTGCCCGCGAGCGCGTGGATGGGCCTGAGCCTGCTCGCCGCCCTGGCGATCAGCCGACGCTTCATGAACGCCAAGCGGCCCGCCGTCGAGATCCCGATCGCCTGATCGATCCGGACGCCGCCCTCGCGACCTGCCCGCCTGCCCCCCCTTGGGCCGGCGGTTTTTCTTTTCGCCCTGCACGATCCACTGCTTCTGCGATAATCTGCCCTTCCCAAACAGGGTAGACCAAGGCGATCCTCCACCATGCCCATCCAAGAAATCCTTCTCCTCCACCACACCCACACCGACGTCGGCTACACCCACCCCCAGCCGATGTTCTGGGAGCTCTCGCGCCGCTACATCGACCAGGCCATCGACCTGGCCGACCACACCGCCGACTGGCCCGCCGAGAGCCGCGCCCGCTGGACCTGCGAGGTCACCGCCCCGGTCATGCACTGGCTCAGACACGCCCCGTCGCGCCAGATCGACCGCTTCCGCGCCGCCGCCGCCCGGGACCAGCTCAGCGTCGCGGCCCTGCCCTACAACCTCACGCCCCTCTGCACCGCCGACGAACTGGCGCGCGGACTCTACCCGCTCACCGAGCTGCGCGATCGTCTGGATGTGCCCATCGCCTCGGCCATCAACCACGACGTCAACGGCCTGCCCTGGCCCGTGGCCGACCTGCTCCTGAACGCCGGCGTGCGCGGCCTGATCATGGGCATCAACATCGGCTTCGGCGGCTACCCCCTGCACAGACCGCTGGCCTTCCTCTGGAAGACCCCCGCCGGCCGGACCCTCCCCGTGATGAGCGGCGAGCACTACGGCGCCTTCGATCGCGAAACGAAGGCCGAGCGCGGCTCGCTCGACGCCATGGCCGAGGGCTTGTCTAAATATCTGCGCCGATTGGAGGCCAAGCGCTGGCCGTGGACCTGGGCCTACCTCACCGCCACCCATCACGGCGCCCAGGGCGACAACAACCCCCCCTTCCCGCAGATGTTCGACCTCATCCGCCAATGGAACAACGAGGGCCGCTCGCCGCGCATCGTCACCATCACGCCCGAAATGCTTCTGCAAAAGCTCGACTCCCTCGCCCCCGGCGAGTTGCCTGAACACACCGGCGACTGGACGGACTACTGGAACTTCGGCTCCGGCAGCACCGCCCTGGAGGTCTCCCTCTCCCGCCGGGCCAAGGCGAGATGGCAGAGCGCGCAGCTACTCCGCACGGCCAAGCCGCTGCACGTCTGGCCGGGGCACGAGCCCTACACCGGCCACTGGCCCACGCGCGAGGAAGCCAACGCCAACAGCGACCAGGCCTTCGAGCAGCACCTGCTCTTCGACGAGCACACCTGGGGCTGCGCGAATTCCATGCACTCGCGCGTGCCGAGCGTGGTCGCCGAGCAGTGGCACCACAAAGCCAACATCGCCGCCGCCGCACGCACCCTCACCGGCTTGGTCCTCCGCGACGAGCTCGAACGCATCGCTGGCAATCCCCTCTTCGGCCGGGGCGTCAAGGGCGTCTTGTTCGTCAACCCCACACCCTTCCCACGCAAGGAGGTCGTCCGCCTCCCGGGGGCGTGGGTCAAGGACGAGTACCAACACCTCTCGGGCACCTGCCTGGGCATCGAGTACGGCCGTGAACTCTTGACGGATGAGGGCAGCTTTCTCGCCGCCGTCGACCTGCCCGCCTTCGGCTACAAGGTCGTCCCCCTGAAGGAGCTCGCCGCTCATCCAGCTCCCGCCGCCGAGGGCTGCACCATCGGTGACGATTTCCTCGAATCGGCAACATTGCGCCTGACTTTCAACCCCGCCACCGGCAAGATCACCGGTCTGCTCGACAAGGCGCAGCAGTGGCAGGTCGCCGACACCACCGGCGAATGGTCCTTGCTCGGTTATGTGCGCGAGGCAATGGAGCCCGGCCTCGTGGCCAAGACCGTCGCGGCCGGCAAGCGGGCCCGCGACCAATTCTTCGACAACGCCTACGCCGACCTCGACGCCGACACGACGAATTGGTTCACCGACTGGCCCGCCATCCGCCAGGGCCCGTCGAAACTGCTGAGCTGCAAGACCACGATGTCCCCACGCGGCCCGAAACTCGACCTCGTCTGGGAAGCCCCCGGTTGCGTCGAACTGCGACAGACCTTCATCCTCCACCCCCACCGCCCGACCGTCACGATGGAGACGCTCATCGAGAAGCAGGAGCACCGCCAGCCCGAGAGCACCTACTTCGCCCTGCCGCTGAACCTCCCGGGCTGGACGGCCCACTTCGACACCGCCGACGTCCCCGTCGAGTTCGACCGCGATCAGCTCCCGGGGGTCAGCCGCGACTGGGTGACCGTCGGCCAGTACGTCACCATGCACAACGGCAAGCACGCCGCGACACTCGCCTGCCCCGACGCCCCGATGGTCCAGATCGGCGGCTTCAACTTCGGCCGCAACCGGGCCGGAAGGGTCGATCGTGATCGCTGCCTGCTCCTGGCCTGGCCGATGAACAACTACTGGTCGACCAATTTTCGCGCCTCGCAGCCCGGCGACTGCCGACTCACCTACGAACTGACCACCCACCAGCGTTTTGACCCCGTCACCTCGGCCCAACTCGGCGTCGCGGCCGTGCAGCCGATCGAGGTCCATCCGATCTTGTCCGACCTGCACGCCGACGCGGGACAACTCGCCGAAGTGCGCGGCCCAGGCATCCTCACGCTCAGCGTCGCCCCTTCACGTGATGACCGCGACGTCATGGTCCGCTGCATCAACGTGACGTCGCAGCCAAGCAAGGCAATCCTCACCCTGCCCGGCCGTGCCATCGCCGCCGCCTGGCTCTGCGACACGCTGGAGAACCCCTCCACGCCCCTGGCCGTGCAAGATGCTATGGTGGAGCTCGACGTAGCGCCCCGGGCCATCCAGACCATCCGGATCAGGCTCGCGGGTTGAGCATCCGTTCCCATTCTCGATCTTCCGGCAAGTCAAGGGGGAGGCCATGAGCCATCGACTCTCGCTAAGAATCCTGTGGGCGTGCCTGGGTTTGCTGCTGGCGATCCCCTCAAAAACATGCCACGCCCAGACCACTACCATGGAGTCCGCGATGCCCAGCAATGCGGCCGACCCCCTCGCCCCCGTCTATCCTCCGCCCGAGCGTCAGGTCCAGCCCGCCAGCGTGCTGCCCGAAGAGGCCCAGGCGCCGCCGCTGGTCCCCGGCATCCGCCGCCTGCCCAATCTCCACTACCGCACCGCCCCGACGACGCACGGCCCGGTTGACCTCTTGATGGACGTCTACCTGCCCGAAGCTCCTGCCGCGGAGGCGACGGGCTACCCTCTGATCCTCTACATGCACGGCGGCGGCTGGAAGGAGGGCACGCGTCACCAGCCGGGCATGATCTGGCTCGTCCGGCGGGGCTATGCCGTGGCCAGCATCGACTATCGCCTCAGCCACGAGGCCGTCTGCCCCGCCCAGATCCAGGATGTCCGAGCCGCCCTGCGCTGGATCCGCGCCCACGCCGACGCGTTGGGCATTGACCCCGACCGCATCGGCGCCGCGGGCGTGTCCGCCGGCGCGCACCTCGCGGCCCTGCTGGGGCTCTCCGCCGGCGTCACGGAACTCGACGATCCAGCCGATCCGAACCTCCAACAGTCCGACCATGTCGCGGCCGTCTGCGACTTCTTCGGCCCGGCCGTCTTTCAGCTCTTCCTCCAGAAGGGCTATCCCGGCCCCATCACGCGCGACGCCGTCGAGAGGCTCCTCGGCGGGCCGATCCCCGAGCACCTGGGCACGACCATCCAGGCCGGCCCCCTGAGCTATGTCACGCCGGACGATCCCCCCTTCCTCATCGTCCATGGCGACAAGGACCCCGTCGTCCCCGTCGAGCAAAGCCGGCATTTGTACGCAGCGCTCCAGGAAGCCGGCGTGCCCTCGACCTTCGTCGAGATCCCCGGCGGCGGTCACGGCGACCCGGCCGAAGCCTTCATCCAGAGCCGCGAGGCACGACAGCGCGTCATTGCTTTCTTCGACGCTTACCTCAAACCCCACGCCGACACACTGCCGGCGACGCAGGCGACCACGCAGGCCGAACCCTATCCCTACCGGCACGGCCGACGACAGCCCCTGGCCGTTGACCAGTACGACAACGCCAAGCCGCGCGTGCCCGACGGCGTCACGGTGCAGCGCAACCTCATCTACCGCACGGCCGAGACCAACCACGGCCCGGTCGATCTGCTGATGGACCTCTATCTTCCGCCGCAGTCCGAGACCCAGCCCGTGCCGGTGATCCTGAACATCCACGGCGGCGGCTGGGCCCAGGGCTCGAAGTCCTACGTCATGACACCCTGGATCACCGGCGAGGGCTACGCCCTGGCCAGCATCGAGTACCGCTTCGGCCAGGAGGCGCCTTACCCGGCCCAGCTCCATGACGTCAAGGCAGCTGTGCGCTGGCTGCGTGCCCACGCCAAGGAGTATCACCTCGACCCCAATCGCGTCGGCGTGATCGGCGCCTCCTCCGGCGGCCACCTCGCCGCCCTGCTCGGCGTGACGATCGGCATGCCCGACATGGAGGGTCAGGGCGACCACCTCGACCAGTCCAGCGCGGTCCAGGCCGTGGCCGACCTCTTCGGCCCCGCGGATCTGCCCCTTTTCGACACGCTTCCGGCCGAGAAGGTCCCGCCGATGACGCGCATATTCGTGGCCAATCTGCTCAACGAGCCGATCATGGTGGATCGAGAAAAGAGCAGCTTCAACGCCAGCCCAGTGCCTCGCATAAAGGCCATCGCCGCGAGTCCGGTGAGTTACGTCAACGCGAGGGCCGCCCCCTTCCTCATCATCCACGGCGTGGACGATCCCCAGGTGGCTGTCGAGCAGAGCCGCTCCCTCTACGAAAAACTCATCGCCGCCGGCGCCACGGCCACGCTCGTCGAGCTTCCGGGGGCGGGCCATGGCACGCCGCGCGAGGCCTTCGCCGGCGGGCCCGAGGCACGCCAGCGCCTACTCGAGTTCTTTGACCGCTACCTCAAACCCGCACCGCAGCCGTAGATGAGTCACGCGTAACCCAGGCGGTCCAGGTCGTCCTCGTCCAGCCCGAAGTGGTGCCCGATCTCGTGCAGCAGCGTGATCCGGATCTGCTCGTCGAGCTCCCGGTCGTCATCCCCGGCATACTCCAGGATCGGCCCCCGGAAGAGGTAGAGGTGGTCCGGCATGTCCGGCGGAGCCTCGACGCTCCGCTCGGTCAGCGGCGTGCCCCAGTGCAAGCCCAGGAGATCATCCTCCTCCGGATCGACCTCCATCTCGCGTAGAAGCTCCCCGCTCGGCCAA
>JADZET010000474.1 GCA_020850375.1 Phycisphaeraceae bacterium
GCAGGCCCCCGCCGCCGTTCCACTCCACGCGGTTGCCGGTGAAAGTGATCGCCGCGTTCTCGGTGTCGCCGAGGTAGCCCGGGCCCTTGTTGCCCGAGAGCCAGTTGTCGAGCACGAACCCGTCCCACCCGCGGGCGGACAGGCCCGCGCCGTCGTTGTGGTCGAGCATGCAGTGGCGGACGCTAAAGCACCAGACGCGCCCGAGGTGCACGCCGTCGCCGGTGAACCGGCTGACCTTGCAGCGCTCGATGCGCGGCGTGTCTTCCTCCTTCCCATACTCGGGCTTGTCGATCAGGATGCCGTGCACACCCTGGCCGAGGCCGCCGCCGTGCAGGCACAACCCGTGCACCGTCGCGCCGAACGCGCCGGTGATGTCCAGCAGGCATTTCGCCCCGGGATCGGACAAGCGCAGGATCGACCCGCCGGGCTCACGGAAGCTCCAGGTTGGATGGCCCATGATGCCCGTGTGCGGATGGAGTTTGAGCCCCGCCGCCATAAACTCGCCCGGCGGAACAAAGACAGTGGCCTGTTTCTCCGCCGCGGCGTCGATGGCGCGGCGGATGGCCGCACTGTCGTCGGTCTTGCCGTCGCCTATGGCGCCGAAGTCGCGGACGTTGAACGATCCTTGTTCCACGGCGATCCCTCCATCGCCCCCTTCCTAGCTGCTCACCTGCTCCGCTGTTCTACCACGTCCCAGGCAGCACACCAGTGTCGCCGCCGCGGTCCCCGCGACCATCTTCCAGGGGAAGGCGACTTTCACCGTGTGCCAGCCCCACGGGGCCCAGTGCTCCCAGATGCCCTGCTGCATCAGGAGCACGACCACAAAACCCGTGACCAGGGCCGCGATCACGCTCGTCTCGCTGCCGCGCCGGGTGAACATCGCCGTCAGGAACACGCCCAGGAGGCCCGAGTAGGCGAAGTTCATCACCTCCAGAGCGAAGTTGATCAGCTTCTCGCTGTCGGGGTCATCGGGTTTCTGCCAGAAGACGCAGAAGCAGGCGAACGCGCCCAGCACCACGCCCCACATGGCCATCGCCCACCGGCCGGCGCTGAGGTAATGCTCCTCGGGCTTGTCCGGACGAAACCGCCGGTAGAAGTCGCCGACGAAGGTCGAGGCCATCGCGTTGAGCGCCGAGTTGAAGCTCCCCAGGGCCACGGCGAACAGCCCGGCCAGGAACAGGCCGCGCAGCCCCGCCGGCATCTCGTGGAGGATGAAGCTCACGAAGATCTTGGGGCTCTCGACCGGTTGATACGCCGGGGCCATCGCTCCCATCACATCCGGCCGCTTGTAGAAGACGTAGAGCAGCAGCCCCGCCACCAGGAACAGCAGCGTGATCGGCAGGCTCACCAGGATCGCCACGATCGTCGACCAACTGCCCTTGGCGGCGCTCTTGCAGGTCAGCACGCGCTGGGCCAGGTCCTGGTCCGTGCCGTAGGCCGCGAGGTTGAAGAGCAACAGGCCCGTCAGGGCGGTGATCAGCGTGAAATACTGCGAGAAGTCGACTTGGCCGTGGGTCAGACCGAGGTCCAGCACGTTGAGCTTGGAGGGCTCACCCGGCGCGGGGTGACGCAGGGCCTCGAGAATCTCGCTCGTCGGCACGGGGATGCGAGACCACAGCACGATCACCGCCCCCGTCACCGCCCCGACTAGCACGCAGAGCTGCATCACGTCCGTCCAGATCACGCTCTTGATCCCGCCCATGAGGGTGTAGAGCGTGCCGACGATCGTCAGCACGATCACCGCCATGACGAGCTGCCAGGTCTGGACATGGTCGAACATCACCAGGGCGGCCGGGATCGCGGCGATGTAGAGCCTCGCCCCGCTGGCGAAGACCCGGCCGATCATGAACATCGCACTGGCCGCCAGCTTCGCCCGCGGGCCGATCTCGACTTCCAGGAGCTCATAGACCGTCATGACCTGGTGCCGGTAGAACGCCGGCACGAACAGCCACGCCACCAGCAGCACCGCGAGCACCGTTCCGATGTTGGCTGAGAGGTAGGTCAGGTCGCCGTCATAGGACATCTGCGGCCCGCCGACGAACGTCGCGGCCGAGAGCGCCGTGGCCACCACCGAGCACGCCACCGCCCAGACCGGCATCGGCCGATCACCCAGAAAGTATTCGCGCGCGTTCTTGAGCTTGCCGCGCGACAGCAGCACACCGGCGACCGCGATGATCAGCAGGTAAACGCCCAGCACGACCCCGTCGAGCCACGAGAAACCCGAAGCCGCCAGCGTCGTTTGGATCACGATCACGCTCTCTTGATGTCCGAGGGTTGTGTCCGTCGCGCGCTTTGCACGCACTGGCCAGCGACGCCGAGGGTGTTTCGGTTCTGTCACCTATCGTCCAGGCCGCATTATCAGCATTGAAAAGCCGGATCGGCCGCCAAGAACGACTTTTATCGATGATCTGATCCTCCGCTCACCAAACCCTGGCATAAGGATTGCATACTGCCATAGCGAGAGGCAGACCGACGGTCAGGGGTGGCCGGCGGCGAAATATCCTCTCATCCTCCATCCCACCACGCATCACGATTCCGGCGGCGCCAAGGGCCAGGTGTTTGGGCCCTCCGCCCCGGTCAGCAAGGAGTTCTG
This sequence comes from Phycisphaeraceae bacterium, assembly GCA_020850375.1. Next base: position 2,594 of record JADZET010000474.1, read on the forward strand.
GTCATGCTCGGTTACCTGCTCGACATGGACGGTGTGATCTATCGCGGAAGCAAGCTCATCCCCGGCGCAGCCCAGTTCGTCAGCACCCTCACGCGGCGCGGCATCCCCTTCATGTTCCTGACCAACAACAGCCAGCGCACCCGCCACGACGTGGCCACCAAGCTCAAGCGCCTGGGCATCGACGTCACCCAGGAGCACGTGTTCACTTGTGCCATGGCCACCGCGCGCTACTTGGCGGGCCAGAAACCCAACGGTACCGCCTTCGTCATCGGCGAGGGCGGCCTGCTCAACGCCCTGCATCTGAACGGCTACGCCATCGTCGACAAGGACCCGGACTACGTCGTCGTCGGCGAGGGCCGGAGCCTGAACTTCGAGCAGGTCGAGCAGGCCCTGACGATGATCATGGGCGGCGCCAAGCTCGTGGCGACCAACCTCGACCCCAAC
>JADZET010000475.1 GCA_020850375.1 Phycisphaeraceae bacterium
AGTCGGCCGACGGGTCGCACATCACCGCCCCCGACGAGGAGGGGCGTGGCGCGGCCAAGGCCATGGAGAACGCCCTGGCCGACGCGGGCATCGGCCCGGACAAGATCGGGTCCATCAACGCCCACGGCACGAGCACCCAGCTCGGCGACGCGGCCGAGACCAAGGCCATCAAGCGCCTCTTCGGCGATCTGGCCATGAAGACCCCCGTGAGCTCGACCAAGAGCATGACCGGCCACCTGCTCGGCGCCGCCGGGGGCGTCGAGGCCATCATCAGCCTGCTGGCCCTGCGCGACGGCGTCATGCCCCCGACGATCAACCTCGACAAGCCCGACCCGGCCTGCGACCTGGACTATGTCCCGAACACGGCCAGGAACAAGCAGCTCAACATCGCCATGAGCAACTCCTTCGGCTTCGGCGGGCACAACGTCAGCTTGGTCCTGGCCAAGGTCTAAGCCCCGAAGAAGGTTCCGGGATATTCATGGGGGGACTTGGGGCTGGGCGGGCGATGAGCGGGCAATCGAAGATCGCCGCGGCCGACCTGCCGTGCACGCGATTTCCACCCCCTATCGAACATGACGGGCCGATCGCCCGTATGCCCGCAAGGCGGATAAAATACGGACAGGACAGCCTCTCCACACCCGGCCTGACCCTGCTGGCCGGCCCCACGCTCCTTCATGGCAAGGATGACCATCATGTCACAGACCACTCTGGCCCTGCTCGGATCGCTCGGCACCCCCGAAGTGATCGTGTTGGCCCTGCTGGGGCTGCTGATCTTCGGCAACCGTCTGCCCGAGGTCGGGCGCAGCCTGGGCAAGGGAATCATCGAGTTCAAGAAGGGGCTCCAGGGCATCGACGACGACGCTCGCCAGACGCCCTCCCGCCCCCCTACCGCCCCGCCGCCTGACCACCGCCAGATCGAGTCGCAGCAGAGCAACTCCGCCGCCTGGCCGTCCTCGAGCACGCAGACGACCCAGCAGCCCGGCGAAAACAAGCCGTCATAACGCCGCCAGCTCATCCGCGGCCACGCCCCAGCCGACCGCCAGGCATCACAAGCTCGGGGAACTTGACCGAATCAGCCAGATCGCTATCGTGACCCCTGCTTCGGGCGATTAGCTCAGTTGGCTAGAGCGCACGGATCACACCCGTGAGGTCACAGGTTCAAGTCCTGTATCGCCCACTTTCATTTCCCCTTCCGCCGTCCACAGATCCCCCCCGCCGTTGGGACACCGATGATTCGTGTCCCCGCGTTGGTGAACGTACGGCGATGCACCGCGGCATTCTGCGACCACCGGCCTGAACCAGGCGAGATCAGATCGCCGCCGGGAAAACCACCCTAAACGATCGCGGCGGCGGAGGATGACGGATAGTATATTTGCGACGCGTTCGAACGAATCCAGCGACCGTTCTCGGCGAGCTATTGGTCCTGTCATAGGCGCTTATTATCTGTTCATATATGCGGATATGCGCACAGCATTCGCCCGTCCTCTGGCGACTACGGATCGATGCTGCTAGTATGCTTACGCACACCTCAATACAGGGAGGGATCGTCCTTGAAACAAAGCACCGGACCCGCACCCCGGCCCGTGACGAAGGACATCGTCGACGAGGGCCAGGACAAGGCCTTTATCCCCTACCCGCCGATCGGCAAGCAGCTCGAGCACGTGCCGATCCACGTCCGGCCGGAGTTGCACTACTACATCGCGCGGATGGGCTTCCTGCCCAACACGCTCAAACTCTACCTGCACGTGCCCTGGATGGCTGAGCCGCTGTTCCGGCTCAACAACGCCCTGATGCGCGACGAGCGGAACAGCCTGCCGGAGCTGCTCAAGTACAAGCTGGCCCTGGTCGCCAGCCGGGCCAACGAGTGCACCTACTGCACGAGCCATCATTGCGCCACGCTCGAGCGTCGTTGGGACTACAGCGAGAAGGAGCTGGCCACCGTCCTGGACATGTCCAAGCCGGCCGACGCACGCGAGGACGTGGCGATGCGGTTCGTCTACCAGGCGAGCGTTGATCCACAAGCCGTGACCGACGAGCTTCGGGCCGAGCTGGCCGGCAAGTTCTCGCCTCAGGAAGTCATGGAGATTGTGCTGGTCGTCGGATTCTGGAAGATGTACAACACCATGCACACGGCCATGGCGGCCCCGCTGGAGGAGCCGGTCAAGGCCTACCAACGCTGGATGGAGCACGGCGTCGGCCCCGAGGGCAAGGCCGGCGGGGCATGATCAGGTGCGACCATGAAGCACTGCCCGGGGGAGGCGGCGGACGATGAGCCTTGGGGCATTTCTTGAGAAATTCCAGGCTGAGCACCTGCAGGTGCGCCGGCCGGTCGAGCTCGACGACGTCGGGGCGCTGACCGCCCAGGCGGAGGAAACGATCGTCTTTCATCAGATCGATGGCCACCCGGGCTTCAAGCTGGTGGACCTGCTGTTCCGCCAGCGCAAGGCCCAGTCGCGCGTGCTGCGATGTCAGCCGAATGAGGTCGTGCCGACCATGGTCGAGGTGCTCCGCCGTGGGCCGCACAAGCTCAAGGAGCTCGAGACCGGACCCTGCCAGCACCGGGTGATGACCGGCGATGACATGGACCTGTCGATGCTGCCGATCGTCACACACACGGACCTTGATCCCTATCCCTACACGACGTCATTTGCGATCCATCGCGACCCGCAGACGGGGCAGCTCAACCAGATGTTCCCTCGCTGCGGCGTGCTCTCGCCGAGGGAGATGGTCGCGTCGTTCGTGACGCCGACGGCCAATCGCATCCTGGCCCAGCACCGCGCGGCCGGGACAAAGATGCCCCAGGCGATCGTGATCGGCGTGGACCCGGCGTGGGAGCTGGCCGGCTGCTACTCGCACCCGCACAAGGACTGGTGGGAATTAGAGCTCTTCGAGTCGATCAGCGGGCGCGTCGGCGAGGTCGTTCGGTGCAAAACGGTGGACCTGGTCGTGCCCGCCGACGCGAGCATCGTGATCGAGGGCTACTGTCATCCGACGCGGACGGCGCCGGACGGGCCTTCGCCCGGGCCGACGATGCTCTACACGCCCTATGTCGCGCCGCAGCCGGTCTTCGAGGTGACGGCGATCACGCTCGGGCCCGAGCTGATCTATCGCAATCACCAGATGACGCCCTTCACCGACCACCAGGAGATGCCGCGTCTCTTCCACGAGGCAATCATCTATGAACGCCTGACTGCCATGGGGCTGAAGGTCCACGACGTGCACTTCCCGTCCGGGGGCGGGGCGCTGATGTGCCTGCTCCAGGTCGAGCCGGCCTACGACGGGCAGGTGACCGACGCGTTGCTCAGCACGCTCGGCGCGAGCTGGACGAACATGAAGATGGTCGTGGCCGTCGACCCCGACATCAACATCCACGACCCGCGGGACGTCGAGTTCGCCCTGGCCACGCGCGTCGATCCGAGCCGCGACGTGATCATTGTCCGCAACGGCCGGGCCTTTCCCTTCGATCCCACGGGCACGCCGATCTTTGAGGCCAGCCCCGGCACGAAGGACACACGTTTCCCCAGCACCGTCGGCAAGTGGGGCATCGACGCGACCAAACCGCCGAAGTATCGCCCGGAGGAGCGCCGCAACTTTGAGCGGGCGTGGCCCCGCCGCTGGGGGCAGAAGAAGCTCGGGGACTACCTCGGCTGATCATTGCTGGAGCCGTCATGGCCTACGCCTACCTGGTCATCTACGAGGGCCAGCCCGAGGACCCCGACGCGTTCGTCCG
>JADZET010000476.1 GCA_020850375.1 Phycisphaeraceae bacterium
AGAACAGGGCACGAAAACGCTCGGGATCGCCCTCGCCCATCGCGGCGTACTGATCGATGATCCGTTGGATCTTCTGCGACTCAGCCTGGACATTCATGGTCGTTTCCTTGGGACAATGGCAGCCTCCGGTGAGCACCATCACCAAGAGTGCTGCCATCGCGCATGCGTGGAGGTTGTGTGGCATGGGGCCTGATTTCCTAATCCCATTTCTCCGCCGCATTGGAGGCAAGATTCCCGCTTAGCGGCTCCTCGTACTCCTGCCGCAAGCTGTTGGCCAGGGGCAGCGATTCGAGAAGTGTTACCGACAGTTCGTGTGTGGTCAGCATCTCCTCACCCGGCGCCAGCGTCGACTCGGGGTGCGGACGCAGGTCCGTCGCTGCATCGGAGACCTGCACCTCGTAGAGATAACCGTTCTTCTGGCCATCGTGCACGATCTCGATCCGACGGAGGTTCTGCCCGCTATTCTCGTGAACCTGCAGGGACACGTTCCGCGGCCGGTGAGCGAACGCCCGGGCCAGCTCGAGGACGGGCGTCACGGCTGAACCTGCTCGCAAGTGGTCGAGCACCTGATCGCTGCCGTGAAACCACCTTGCCGGGGGATCCACGCGCAGCGGCGGCGCGGACGCCTCGACGCGCTCCTTGAGTTTCTCCCAACTGACGAAGCCGTAATTCAGCGCCAGGGCGTATTGCGCCTCATGCAGCGCCACCTTGGCGGCGAAGATCTCCGCATCGCCGGCCCGGCTGAACTGGGCCAGCCTCCGCAGCGTGGGCAGGACGCTGGCGTCACGCTCCCGATAGGCGTGCAGGATCGCCTTGGCCTCTTTACGCAGATGATCCATCGTCGGACGTGGGGGCAAAGAACGAGGCATAGAGACCTTCCTTTCCAGATCGCCCAGAGCCTGCCTGCACGGGCGGAAAAGAAGGTGAAGAGGCTATGTCGAGAAGGTGGCCTAAAGCCTTCCCGCAGGCCGGGCGGCGTCCTTCAACGCCGACTACCATTGTGCATCTGCACAGAAGTATTGTCAAGCTCTTTTACCGTCAATGCCGCTGTGATCTTGCTGAGGCTGCTGGTCATCACCGCTGCCATGCCAGGACGCACCTACCCAACCTTGTGGCGCACGAGCAGCCGGCCCCGTGCTTTTGGCACCAAGCCCGGGCTGCTCGTGCGGTCAAGGTTTCTGGCCAGCTACCACGTCACGGCCATGGCTGACGCTTCGTCCTTACCACGCCGTCAATGCCTTGGCCATGTCGTCCGCCGCCGCGGCCAGGCAGTTGCGAACCGGCAGGAGCACGTGAATCACGTGCTCCTCCTGCCGTGCTGGATCGCCCATGATGGTGGCGTAGCTCTCCGGGCCTTTGTCGGCCAAAGCCGGCGTCAGCAGGCGCACGATACCATCGTATTGGCCCGCGGCCTCACGCAGTAGCATTGTCGCTGATGGTGGTGCACCCTCGGCCATCCGACACAGATCCTCGGCGGCCGCCCTGGCGCCCTCGAATGTCGGCAGAGCCGTCTGCCTGGCCATGGAAACACTGTGATCGTTCCCCTGCCACCGCTCAGCGTCGTAAGGCACCTGCCTCATCGCGGCGATCCAGGCGTCCATCGCGGCCAGGCCGAACAGCACGCCACGCGAGCCGGGCACGAAGGCTGCTCCCCGGTTGTGAATCCGCTCGACAGCCCGTTGCAGCACGAGCTTGCGAATATCACCGGCCGGCGATGAACCCTCGGCACGCAGCACCCAGCCATCGCGGATGTGGGTGATCAGGTTGTCCGACCGGCCATTGGGGCCGGCCCCGAGGATCGTGCCGTCGCTTCGGGCCTCGACGATCAACCCCCAGTCGCACCAGAGAAGCCCACGTGCTCCCGCCCACTCGCCGCAGGACACCACCACCTCCCCCGCCTGCAGTGCGTGACTGAGGTATGACGCCGCCGGCTTGGCGTAGTACTCACGCAGCCAGAGTTCTTCTTCCTTAGGGTCTTTGGGCATGGGTGGGATGTCGGCCAGATCGTGATAGTCCGGGAACGGCCGCACGCTCACACCGGCGGCAAGGGCGATGACGTCCAGGCAACGCTCACGGCCCTGAACCTGCCAATGTCCTCGCGTCGGCTCGCACGGTCGGATGTCGGGTGCGAAGGCGTTGCCGGACCAGAAATAGGTTGTGCGGTAGTCAAACGACTTGCCAAACAATTCCAGGGCCGCGGACACCGCCAATGAGAAGGTGTCCTGACGCAGGCGATCGCCCGTGATGCTCACCCCGGCAGCGCGTCCATCCCGGAACACCACCGCCTCGTCCAGCGTCTTGACATGGCGCATCATGTCATCCCAGTTCGCAAATCCATACTCCATGGCCAGCGCAAACTGAGCCTCGTGCAGCTCGACCGGTGCGGCCAACATCTGAACATCGGTCGAATCACGAAAGCGTCGCAACCGGCGCAGCACGGCACACACGCCTGGCTCACCGCGTCGTTGTGCCTTGAGCAGGTCCTTGGCTTCTTCCTTGAGGTAACGCAGGCTCGGCTTGTTGGGCAGAGTACGAGACATGACAACCTTCCTTTCCATAGCGCCCGTGGCCTGCACGTTCGGGCAGAAAAGAAGGTTCGGCACGTTCACACGCGGAAGGTGGATTCAATCCTTCCCGCAGGCCGGGCGGCGTCCTTCAACGCCGCCGCCATTGTGCCACCATGAGGAACGGTGTCAAGGGCTCAGTCGATTGGCATGGGAAGCGGATCAATGGTAAGGATGCATCGGGTATTCTCCAAAGGAGCCGAGCCAGCATGTCCCCAGCCGGTGCCGACACTTCCCGTAGCAGTCATTTCCCCCGTTATCCGCTCAAAAGCAGCGACAATCACCGTTATCTCGTTGATCAGAACGATCGCCCCGTCCTGGTGCATGGCGACTCGCCTTGGTCGCTGATCGTCGGCCCCACGCCGGAGGAAGCGGACCTCTACCTCAGGGACCGCGCCGCCAAGGGCTTCAACACGCTGCTGGTCAACCTCATCGAGCACAAGTTCACGCCCAACGCGCCGCAGAACTTCCGGGGCGACGCGCCCTTCACGACACCGGGCGATTTCACCACGCCCAACGAGAAGTATTTCCAGCATGCCGACTGGGTCATCCGCCGGGCCGGCGAGCTGGGGATTCAGATCCTGCTGGACGTCTGCTTCCTGGGCTTCGACGGCGGCGATCAGGGCTGGTACGTGGACGTGCTGGCCAATGGGCCGCGGCGCTGCGCCGAGTTCGGCCGCTACGTGGCCGAGCGATACAAGAGCTTCGACAACATCCTGTGGGTCATCGGCGGGGACAAGAACCTCGATAAGGAACGCGACGCCATGGTGGCCATGGGCGACGCGATCCGCGCCGTCGACGCCCGTCACCTCTGCACGGGCCACATGGTCCAGGGCACCTCGCCGCTGGACCCTACCAGGGCGTTTGGTGATATGCCGTGGATCGACCTGAACAACGTGTACTACAGCGAGGTGGTGCACTCGCGTTGCATACACGCCTACTACCACCAGCCGGCGATCCCGTTCATCCTGATCGAGTCGACCTACGAGGGCGAGCACAACGCCAGCCGCGTGCAGATCCGCCGGCAGGCGTACTGGGCGCTGCTTCGGGGCGCGTGCGGCCAGGTCTTCGGCAATCGGCCGATCTGGCTGTTCGATCCCGGCTGGCGGGAGGCGCTTGATTCGCCGGGCTCGGTGGCCATGACTCACCTCCGCAGACTCTTCGAGAGCCGGCCGTGGTGGGAGCTTGTCCCCGACGATGGCCACAAGGTCGTCACCGATGGCCTCGGTGAGTTCCGCGGGATGGACTACGTCTCGGCCGCGGTGACCGCCGACGGCTCGTGCCTGATGGCCTACATGCCCTCGGCCCGGACGATCGCGGTTGACACGTCCAGACTCTCCGGCGACAAAGCCGATGTCTGGTGGTTCAATCCCCGCTGCGGCGAGGTCGAGGCGGGCAAGCCTCTGATCGGCAAAGGCGAGAAGTGGCTGACGCCGCCGGACTCGCCGGCGGATCATGGGGATTGGGTGGTCGTCGTGGATGACATCGCCAAGGGCCGGCCCGCGCCGGACGGCATGAGACTCGGTTAAGGGAGACGCCATGAGCGATCAAGTATGGGACGTCAACAAGGTCCGCTACCCGCTGAAGATCAGCGCCAGCCGCCGCTACTTCGTCGATCAGGACGACAAGCCAGTCCTCGTCCAGGGCGACTCCCCCTGGTCGCTGATCGTCGGCCCGTCCCCGGAGGAGGCCGAGCTTTACATGGCCAACCGGAGAGACAGGGGCTTCAACGCGATCATCGTCAACCTGATCGAGCACCACTTCACCACCGACGCGCCGAACAACTACCGCGGCGTCGGCCCCTTCACAACGAAGGGCGATTTCAGCACACCCAACGAGGAATATTTCAGGCACGCCGACTGGGTCGTCGAGACGGCCGCCCGTTATGGCCTGCAAGTCTTCCTCGCCCCGGTCTTCGTCGGCTACCACGGCGGCGAGCACGGCTGGGAGAAGGAGATGGTCGCCTGCGGCCCGGAGAAGTGCCTCGCGTACGGCCGCTACGTCGGCCGGCGGTATCGCAAATACGACCACATCTTCTGGCACATGTCCTGCGACCAGGACCCGACGATCGCCATGCGCGAAGTCCACGCCATGGCCGAGGGCGTCAAGGCCGAAGACCCCCGCCACCTCATGACCACCCTGACCGCCCCAGAAAGCTCCGCTCAGGGCATCTTCCCCGGGGCGAGTTGGCTCGACGTCAACGCGACCTATTCCTACAAGCTCGTGCACGACTGCCTGCGGCGCGATTACCAGTTCGAGCCGACCAAGCCCTTCGTGCTCATCGAGTCGACCTACGAGAACGAGCACAACGCCAGCGCCGTGCAGATGCGCCGCCAGGCCTACTGGGCGATCCTCTGCGGCGCGTGCGGCCAGTTCATGGGCAACTACCCCATCTGGCAGTTCAGCCAGGGCTGGCAGCAGGCGATGGACCACCGCGGCGCGTCGGACATGAGCCACCACCGCCGGTTCTTCGAGAGCCGGCCGTGGTGGACGCTCGAGCCGACCAAGCATCGTTCGGTCCTCACCCGCGGCCTGGGCGAGTGCCACGGCCTGGACTACCTGGCCACCGCGCTGACGGCCGACGGCTCAACCCTGATGGCCTACATGCCGACCCCCCGGAAGCTGATGCTTGACACCAGCAAGCTCACCGGCGAGAGCTTCCACGTCTGGTGGTTCAACCCGCGCACCGGCGAGTCGATCACCGGCGGCGTGCTTCCCGCCCGCAGCATGTGCCCCCTCTGGCCCCCGCCCGATACTGCCAGAGATGACGACTGGGCCCTGATCGTCGACGATGCGGCGAAAGACCTCCCCGCCCCAGGCAAGGTCATCTGGACATCACGTGATTGAACGGACAAATACCTCACCCCTGATCCCCTACAGGAATCCGACATGCCCAGGATCCCCGTCCGCGACATTGAAATGCACTACGAGCAGCACGGCCCAACCGACGGCGAGCCGCTGTTTCTGCTCCACGGCTTCACGGGGGACGTCCACACCTATGACCGCTACCTCGAGCCGTTAGGCAAGCACTACCGCCTGATCACCGTCGACGCTCGCTTCCACGGCCAGACGACCAACCCCGGCGACCCGCAGATCCTCCACAGCGAGCTGGCCAAAGACCTCGCAGCCCTCTGCGACAAGCTGGGCG
>JADZET010000477.1 GCA_020850375.1 Phycisphaeraceae bacterium
GAGTCGTAGTGCCATGATGAGTCGAACGCCTGATCAGTCGTGATTGGCCTTGATGCCGCTGGTCGAGGCGGGCAGGCCGGCGGCGTGCAGGTGCGAGATCTCGGCCAGGTGCAGACAACGCGGGGTGGCCCTGCCGGGCTCCCGCTCGTCCATCAGGATCGTCGTGACGGAGCTGGGGGAAAGAAAAAAGCTTGCCCAGACCAGCGGCAGGGGCAAGTCTAGCAGATGGGCGAGCCAGGTCAGGCCGAAGCCGCCGTGGCAGAAGACGACGACTTTGTCCGTGTTCGGCCGGGCCACCTCGTACCACGCCCCCTGCCGCAGGTAGCCGAGCTTGGTGAGGAAGGCGTCGGAATGCCCCTGGAGCTTGGCAAAACCTTCGCGGAAGGCAGGGTTGTCGAAGGGTGAACTTTCGTGCCAGTTGTCGCGGCCGGGGCATGGCAGGGCGCGCACGAGGTGGCCGTGGGTGTCCCAGGCGCTGGATCGACCATAGCTGCCGCTGAGGTCGACGTGCCAGTTGAGCTCAGCGGTCCAGGGCTCGATGGTCACGGGCAGGTTCAGCCTCTCGGCGGTATAGCGGGCGGTGGCCTGAGCGCGGCCGAGGGGCGAGGAGTAGAGGCGATCCGGCCGCAGGCGGGCCATCCAGTCGCTCAGGGCCTTGGCCTCGAGGTGGCCAGCGGGGGTGAGGGAGTCGATGCTGTAGTCGGGCTCGGCGTGACGAACGATGTAAAGACGCATGGTGTGGGGTATGGGGTAGAGGGTATGGGGTAGCCCCCGGCTCCGCCGGGGGGTGGGTGGTCAACGTTTGGCGGCCAGCTCTGTGATTCGCCTGTAATTGCTCTGGAAGAAGCGCGTCCAGCGGAGCTGATCTTCCAAAAGGTTGGTCGGCGACGCCTTCCAGCGGGCGGTCAGGCGGTCGACGGGTTCCTTGAGCACGGCCAGGGCCTCTTCGCGGCGAGGATGATCGGGCGCGGCGAGGATGTCGGGCCAGGTGTGGGCGAGTTCCTCGTCGGGCCAGTGGAGTTGAAGGTCATCGGGCATGGCGTCGAAAAGGTCGAGCATCCGCTGACGTCGTTCACCCTCGGGCTCGTGGAGGATGGCACGCCAGGCGGCGATCAGGTCCTCATGGATGTGAATGGCCATGGCTTGCGAGACGGGGGCGACGAGGGGGAAGTAGGTCGGCATGCCAGCGGGAAGCGGCGCGGCGATGGCGAAGGCGTCAACGGGGTCGGTCCAGTGGACCATCTCAGCGGGAGTGTAGACGTCACGGCGGGCGGGCAGGCGGCGGAGCTCGAACTGGCGCGGCGCCCCCGGAATCGCCGGCTGGCCTGTGGGATCAACATGGCGTTGCAGGAGCGTCTGGCCGTCCTTCGAGAGCAGCCAGAGGATGAATTCGGTGGCCAGCTCTTTGTGCTGAGCGCCGCTGAGGAGCATGACCGGATCGGCGGTGATGGCGGTCATCTTGGGCGGATCGACGTAACCGACACGGCCGTCGGGCATGGACTGGGCCTGGTAGCGGCCGTAGAAGTCGATGCACATGCCGGCGGCGGCTTCACCGGCCGAGACGTCCGTGGGCACACCCGAGGCGGAGCCGGCGAAGGATCGCGTGTTGGCGAAGGCGCGGTGCAGGACCGGCCATCCACGCTCGGGGCCAAGACGGCGGAGGATGATGTCGTAGGTCGCGGTGATCGAGCCCGAACGGCCGGGGTCGGCCAGGGAGACTTGGTCGAAGTAGCGCGGATCGGCCAGGTCGGCCCAGGTCGTCGGGTCGGGCAGGTCGAGCGAGCCCAGGACGTCGCGGTTGTAGACGATGCCGAAGCTCGACAGGGCCGTGGCGAACCAGAGCTTTTTAGGATGGTAGAGGTGTTCGCCGCCGATCGTCGGCTCGGGGAAAACCTCCTGAATCAACGCGTCGGACACTTCCGGGGGCAGGGCTTCGGCGATGGGGAAGGTCTTCTTTTCTCCATTGACGTCGAGGGTGACGCCGCGGGCCAGCAGGTCGTGCTCGAAGTTGCCGCCGCCGAGGAAGAGGTCGTAGCCCGAGCCCTGGGGCGGGCGGTCCTGAGCGACGGCGGCCTTGGCGTCGGCCTCGTAGGCGGCGATCACGCCGCGCCGCAGGTCGCTCGTGCCGCCCCAGCTCCGCCAGTCAAAGATCACCCCCGGAAGGTTTTGGGTGACGCGCCAGGCGTTGAAGCCCTGCTCGAGCTCGTAGCGGAGCTGATCATTGTGGGGCGTGACGATGATCAGACGCGGTGAGCCGGCGTCGGCGACGGGGGGTTCATTCTCACGCGAGAAGGCCAGGGGCAGCAGCACCACCGCGATCCAGGCGACGAGGATCACCAGCAGCCACGGCGAGACTTTGCCGGGCGGCGCGAGGCGGCGGTTTGGAGTGGCGTACGTGGGCATGGCTTATCGCTCGTTCAACCACTCTCGCACGAGGTTCGACGTGGCGGCCTCAAGCAGCTCGGCCGCACGCCGCATGGATTCCCGCGCGGGCAGGTCGGGGGCGATGACACGATAACCCGTTAGGCCGTGGTGGAGAAGTTCGTCCACACCGGGGCCGACGGCGCCGACGAGGGCGTAGGTGGGCACGCCGTGCTTCGCCGCCGCCTTGGCCACGCCAAGACAGGCTTTGCCCGCGAGCGTCTGGCCGTCAAGCTTGCCCTCGCCGGTCAGGCACAGGTCACAACCGGCCACGCGGTCATCGAACCGGCAGGCGTCTAGCACCAAGTCGACCCCCGGGAGAAGTTGGGCGCCGACGAAGGCCACGGCGCCGGCGCCTAACCCCCCTGCCGCTCCCGCCCCCGGAAGGTTCATCACGTCGACGCCCAGATCGACACGCATGCGATCCGCCAGGTGGGCCAGACCCGCGTCGAGTCGCTCGACCTGCTCGGGTGTGGCCCCCTTCTGCGGGCCGTAGGTGCGGGCGGCGCCATGGGGGCCGGTGAGCGGGTTCGTCACGTCGCAGGCGACGCGGAGTCTGATGGCGGCCAAGCGGGGATCACGGCCGGCCGTGTCGATACGGGCGATGGAGGACAGCTCGCCGCCGGTCAGAGGGTGAGCCAGCGGCTTGCCGGCGTGGTCGAAGAAACGCACGCCCAGGGCCTGGGCGCAGCCGGTTCCCCCATCACAGGTGGCGCTGCCGCCGATGCCGAGGATGATCTCGGTGACGCCCTCGTCGATCGCGGCGGCGATGATCTGGCCCGTGCCGAACGTCGTCGTGCGCGTAGGGTCGCGTTGATCCTGTGGGACCAGGGACAGGCCGGAGGCGGCGGCCATCTCGATCACGGCTCGTTTGGAGGCGTCTTCGCCGGGCAGCAGACCCCATCGGGCTTCAACGGGCTTGCCGAGCGGGCCGTGCACGATGGAAATACGGAACTGCCCCCCTGCCGCGGCCACCAGGGCCTCGGACGTGCCGTCCCCGCCGTCGGCGATCGAACAGAGGTCCACCTGGGCGTCGGGCACGACGTTGCGCACACCCCGGGCCATCGCCTTCGCCGCCTCGACGACGGAGAGCGATTCCTTGAAGGCGTTGGGGGCACAGAGGACTTTGAGCATGCTCTTCTCGGTGAGGCTGGGGCTCGCAAGTCGGCGGCGCAGGCCTTAATCTGGCGGCACGGAGGATCGTATGACCGTGCCCGATCTGAGCCAGCCGACGGACCTTGATTGTGCCATGATGGCCCGCGCGATGGAACTGGCCCGCCAGGCCGCGGCCATTGGCGAGGTGCCCGTGGGGGCGGTGGTCTACCGGGGCGGCCAGATTCTCGGCGAGGGCATGAACCTCCGAGAGCGGGACGAGGACCCCACCGCCCACGCCGAGATCGTGGCCATGCGGGCGGCCGCCCGGGCCATTGACTGCTGGCGGCTGGACGATTGCTCGCTGGCGGTGACGCTCGAGCCCTGCCCGATGTGCGCCGGGGCGATGGTCAATGCCCGGCTGCCGCGGCTGGTGTACGGGGCGGCTGACCCCAAGATGGGCTGCGTGGACACGCTCTACCAGCTATGCACGGAACCGCGGTTCAACCACCGGCTGACGGTCGTCCGGGGCGTGATGGCGGAAGAATCGGGCGCCCTGCTGCGGGAATTCTTCCGTCAGCGTCGGGGGTAATGCAGGACATTCACCACGGAGGACACAGAGGGCACGGAGAAGACACGGAGGGTTGATCCCATCTCACGGAATATAGCTCCGTGTCTTCTCCGTGTTCTCCGTGCTCTCTGTGGTGAACTGTCTTAGCTCTTACGGTTGCGGAACTCGAGCCAGGCGGGCATGACGAACCAGCAGGCGAGCATGGTCATGAGGATCCCGGTGGCCATGACGAAGCCGAGGCTGGCCACGCCGCGATGTTGGGCGATCATGAGGGAGCCGAAGCCGATCGTGGCGGTGAGGCTGGTGATGGTCACGCCCTTGCCCGTGCCGTGGGTCAGGCCGAGGGGACGGGTGTGCGGGTCCTGACGGTGGCGGTGGAGCATGTGCACGCCCGAGTCGACGCCGATGCCGAACATCAGCGGCAGGCACATGATGTTGGCCGCGTTGAAGTGGACGCCGGCCAGCCACATGATCCCGAAGGTCAGGATGAAGCCGACGCCCACGGGGACCAGCGACAGCGCGGCGTCCTTGAGGCTGTAGAAATCCAGGGCGACAAGCAGAAAGACGGCGATGAAGGCCAGGATGCCGGCCGTGCGGTAGGCCGAGCGGATGAGCCGGCCGGACTCGTAGATCTGCACGGCGGCGCCGGTGGCGTTCGGATCGACGGAGTAGACGTCGCGAATGAAGCCGGGCAGCACGGCCGGGTCGAGAACGCTCTCGACGCCCGGGGGGATGCGCGGATGGGCCTCGACGACCATCCGGCCGCGTGGGTCGACGAACAGGCTGCGCAGCTCGGAGGGCAGGTCGGTGTCCCGAAGGGGAGAGAGATCGACGACCTGCTCAAGGCGCTCAATGACGGCGCTGCGGCCCTTGGCGTAGGAGGATTGCAGCGCGGCAAGCTGCTCGGAACGTCGAGGTTCGGAGAGGCTGTTGAGCGTCGCCAGTGTCTTGTCCAGCGCCTCGCCCACACGGTCGATCGAAAGTTTGAGCGCGGCGGGGATCGCGCCAAGACCACGGACCAGGGCGAGTTGCTGGCGCATGGCAGCCAGGGGTGGGCCGACGTCGAGCGACGCGTCCGAGGGTGACGTGGCGGGTGGATTGGCGAGCATGCCGTTGAGTTGCTTTCTGGCCTCGGCCAAGAGGTCGAGCTTGGCCGGCTCGTCGGCGGGGAAGAGCATGCCCACGCCGCCGAGTTCACGGACGGACGGCAGGGCCAGGTAGCGGCGAGAAAGATCGCGGGCCTGGTCGAGGTCCTTGGCGATGCTGGCTGCGAAATAGAGGGCGGCGCCGCCCTCCTGAGCTACTTTCTCCTGCCATATGACGCTCGGGGCGTTGGCGGGCAGGAGCTTAAGCAGGTTGTAGTCGAAGCCGAGTCGGCCGGTGACCACGGGAAGAATCGCCAGGAGCGTCAGCAGGCCGGTCACCGCGAGGGTGAGTCTGGGCCGGCGGATGCAGGGCATGACCCAGCGTTCCTCGAACAGGTGGAGGTAACGGCCCTCGAGGGGGACGATCTGGTCGGCTCGCGGCTTGACGATGCGGACCAGGGCGGGATAGACGCTGAACATCGCCAGCAGGCAGAGCATGATGACGGCGGCGGCGATGACGCCCATCTCGGCCACGCCGGTGAAGTCCGTCAGCCAGGTGGTGCAGAAAGCCGCGGCGGTGGTGATGGCGCCGGTGAAGACGCCCGGGCCGACGGTCCGGAAGTTCTCGCGCAGGGCCGGCTCGAAGCCCGCCTCGCCGGGGGCGTATTTGTGGCGGACAAGCTCGAAGTGGGCGGCCAGGTGAAGGCCGTAGGCCACGCCTAGACCCAGCAGGATCGTGGCGAAGACGACGCTGATGACCTGCAGGTGCCCCACCGCCACCGTGGCGAAGCCGAAGGTCCAGATGATCGCCACCGTCAGACCGGCCATGGCGAACAGGGGCATCCGCCAGCTGTGGTAGGCGATGATCAGCAGCGCGGCGATCAGGACGAAGGAGATGATCGTCGCCAGCGTGCTGTCCCAGGTGGCGGCGGCGGTCTCCTCGGTCTCGAGCACCTCGATGCCGGTCAGGCCGATGCTCAGGTCCGGGTACTCGCCGCTGACTTTAGCGATAGCCTGGCGCAGGCCGGCGATGGCCCAGGAGGCGGCGCTCAGATCCGATTCGTCGCGGTAGGGATCGACGCGGAGAAAGAGCATCCGGCCGTTGGTGCTCGTGAGATACTGCCAACGCTGGTCCTCGGGCAGGTGGGCGCCGAGTTGGGCGACCAGGGGCGACGTGGGGGCTGTGGTGGATGAGCCAAGCGTGTCGCCCATGGCCTCGACGATCGCGGCGAAGCGGTCGATGTTGGCGGCCAGGGCGTGCATGTCCGGGCCGGCGGCCTGGCGACCGGCCGCCTGGTGCGTCGCCATCGTGCCCGCCACGGCCTGCAGGAAGCCGGAGAGGGTCGGCTGCTTGAGCAACGGCTCGGCCTGTGCGAGTCCTTCGCGATAGCGATGCAGGGTCGCCTGAAACTCGGGCATGGGCAGCATGCGGATGCCGCGCGGGCTGGCGCGCTCGGCGTCAATCCGCCAGATGACTCTTTTTGCGTAGGGCGTCGGCGTCTTGGCGTGCGGCGGCTGGTCGGGCGCGGGCTGGGTCATGGCCGCGGCCAGGGCGTCGGCGGCTTGGCGGGCGGAGGTCAGGCGATCGTCATAGCCCTGCTGCCCCCGCTCGACGCCCAGGTCGATGGCGATGAGCAACTGATCCTTGCCGACGAAGTGCGTCTGCCAGTCGATGAACCGCTGGTTCCAGGGCAGGTCCTTGGCGATCAGGTCGTTGCGATCGGACTGAAAGCCCAGGGGGCGAGCGATGGTCCAGGAGCCGAAGCGCAGGCCCTTGAGGGGGACCACCAGCGAGAAGACCGTCAGCACGCCGGCGAGGAAAAGCGTCCAGATGGGGTGTCGGCTGACCAGGCTGGCGAACCCGCTGAGCAGGCGATTTCGGAGTTTTTCGTGCATGGGTGGGAACAGGTGATGGTAAGAAATGACATCCGAACCGGCAACAACGGCGAGGTGTGTGTGAGACTGGGAAGTTTATACTGACGTGCTTTCCCGACGGACATCTCCGTCAACCAGCCCAAGCACCCCTCGGAGGTTTTATCCATGTCCATCCGCCAGTCGTTCTGCTACCCCATGTTCCACAAGGCCGGGACGCCCTTGGCCGACTTCTGCAAGGCCGCGAAGGGCGTGGGCATCGAGGCCGTGGAACTCTGGAACCGTGAGGGCAACTACAACGGGGTGACTTTCGAGGAACTCGTCGAGGCGGCCCGATCATCGGGGCTGGCCATCGCGAGCATGTGCGGGCATGGGACACTCGGAGACGGCCTGAACAACGTGTCCAATCATGACCGGATCGAGGCGGAGCTGAAGGTGTCGATCGACCTGGCGGCCAAGCACCGCATCGCGGGCCTGATCTGTTTCAGCGGCAATCGCAACAAGGGTCAGAGCGACTACGAGGGGGCGGTGGCGTGCGCCAAGGGTCTTCGGCGCGTCGCCCGCTACGCCGAGGACAAGGGCGTCAACCTCAACGTCGAATTGCTCAATTCTCGCGTCGATCATCCCGGCTACCAGGCCGACCACACGGACTGGGGCATTGCGCTGTGCGAGATGGTCCAGAGCCCGCGAGTGAAACTGCTGTTCGACATCTACCACATGCAGATCATGGAGGGGGATGTCATGCGCTGGATCGAGCGATCAGCGGGCCACGTCGGTCATTTCCACACGGCGGGCAACCCCGGCCGGCGGGACTTCGACGACACGCAGGAGATGAACTACCGGGGCATCTGCAAGGCCGTCGCGGCCACGGGATATGACGGGTACCTCGGGCATGAATTCAGCCCCAAGGGCGACCCGATCAAGGCCCTGGCCGA
>JADZET010000478.1 GCA_020850375.1 Phycisphaeraceae bacterium
CCGACCCGTCGAACCTGCCGGCGTTCCAGGTGGCGTTCCTCCAGGGCCGTCGGCAGCCGACGATTGAGACGGCCGATGCCGTCTTCAACACCCTCGGCATCCAGATGCGGTGCTACTTCGACTTCGGCGTGGCGCAGCTCGACTACCGCGGCGCGGTCAAGTCCAGCGCTTGAGACGACCTGCAATAGGAGAAGCCAGACATGGCAACGTTCATTCACGACGGCAACAGCATCGACTACACCCCCGCCCCCGGAAGTGACGTGGCGGCGGGGGCGGTGGTCGTTCAAGGGGACTTGATCGGTGTCGCCAAGACGCCCATTTCCGGGGGCACACTCGGCGCTCTCGCTGTGACAGGTGTGTTCGATTTTCCCAAGGCGACGGGCGCGGGCAGCGGGATCGCGGTTGGCGCGACTGTCTACTGGGACGTCGCCGACCAGCAGGCCAAGACGGACGCCGAGGCCGGCGCTAACGAGCTGCTGGGCAAGGTGGTCAAGGCCGCAGCGGATGCGGACGCGACGGTACGCGTTCGCCTTTCTCAATAGTCCGCGCAAGGAGCTTCGGTGGTGGCAGATTTGCTGGAGCAAGGCGTGGCATGGCTGCAAGATCAGCGGACCAAGCACGCCACGCGCACTGTGACGTACGTGCGTGGCGAGCAGAGTGTGGAGTTGGCGGCAACGATTGGCCGCACCATCTTCCGGCTCACGGACGACTGCGGTGCCGCCGTCCACGACGTGACGCGGGACTTCCTGGTAGCAGCGGCGGACTTGGCGCTGGGCGGCCAGCCGATCACGCCGCAACGCGGGGATCGCGTTCGGGAAGTAGACGCCGGCACAGGCCAGACGTTCGAGCATGAGGTTCTTTCGCCAGGTGGTGAGCCGGAGTGGCGCTGGTCGGACCCGTACCGCAGGACGCTGCGCATCCACACCAAGCAGGCCGCGCCCACAACTTGAGGACGCTGATTAATGAATGAGAGCAAGCGTAAATCCTGGAGCCTATCCGGTGCGGCCATTCTGGTCGGCTGGCTCTTGACGGTCGGTGGTCTGGTGTGGGCCGCGTCGGCTGACCGTTCGGCGATCGTCAGCCGGGTGAACGCCAGCACCGCCCAACTGAACGATCACGAGCAACGACTGCGGGTTATTGAGCAGCGTCTGTCTGAGATCGCCAGCGACGTCAAGTGGATTCGCCAGCACCTGGAGCAGGGGGCACCGCTGTGGCCATGATTGCTGACATCGCTGACGCCGTTGTCGCTTACCTGAACGACCCGGTCCGGGGGTTCAGCCAGGCGTTCGTAGCCGAGCGCAGTTATCGCCCGCGGGTTGAGTTGGCGCAGATGCAGGGCCTGGTGGTCACCGTGGTGCCTAAAGCAGTGACCTCGACCACAGCCAGTCGCCTGATGGCTCAGGATGACGTGCAGATCGACGTGGCCGTGCAGAAGAAGCTGATTGCCCCGGCTGACGAGCGCTTGGCTGAGACCGACGAACTGATGGAACTCGTCCAGGCAATCGCCAATTCCCTGCGCGCCAGACCCATGGGCGATGGAGCGTGGCTGAGCCAGACCAATGAGCCCATCTACGTCCCTGAGCACCTGGACCAGTTCGAGGTCTTCACCAGCGTGCTGACAGTCACGTATCGCTTGCTGCATTGACGGAGATATCTCATGCCCGGCACCCACAAATGGATTCAATCGGCGACCGTGTCCACGGACGATCAGACGGGCGAACTCCTGGTCCGCGCTGACGCAGGTATCGAGATCAAGCGGCTAGGGATCAATGCTTCCGGGGGCGCGGCGGCAGGCAACCAACTGCTCGCTGCGGTTAGCGGCAAGAAGCTCTGTGTCCTGGCCGTGTGCTTGATGGCAGCTGATGCCGTCAACGCCAGGTTCTATTCCGGGCCGGCAGACACGGGTACGGCGCTGGGCGGACCGATGCCGCTGGGTGCCAACGGCGGCTTCGTGCTTCCGGCGCCCCCTGATCGAAGCCATCACTGGTTTGCCACGAGCCCCGGCCAGGATTTGACGTTGCATCTGAGTGCGGCGGTCCAATGCAGCGGCTGGATCGTCTACTACGAGGCTGATTGATGCCCAGTGATACGTTCAATCTAGCCGGACCCATCGAGTCCAACCCCGCAGCCGCGTGGGCCAAGATCGTCGGTGCAACCATCAGCTCCGACGGCAACTTCGCCACCGGCGGCGTCAACACGATGTACCACTGGCTTGATCCGGCGATCAATGCTGACAAGCAGTACACCCAGGTCCTCATTCCGGAAGAGATCGGGGCCACCAACGCCAACACGTTCACCGGTGGGGTGCGCCTGCAGGATGGCGCACGCAGCGGCTACGCGGGCTACTACTACAAGGGTGGCAGCGTGTACGGCTGGGCTGTGCTCCTGCGCATCGATAACGGGAGCATGGTTCCGCTGGGCAGCGGCATTCAGACCACGCCGCCGCCCCTCTCGCTACGGCTGGAGATGGAGGGCAACCAGCTCGTCCTTAAGAAGATGGCAGCCGGCGACAGCGACTGGGTGACCATCCGCAGCGCCACCGATGCTACCTATCCCAGCGGCAAAGTCGGCCTGATCTCCGCCACGGTGTCCTACGGCTTCTTCTTAGACACCTGGGAAGGCGGATCACTCGGTGTGCCGGCTTCCGGGGGCGGGGGCAAAGGACTGCTGTTGCGAGGGGTGGGCTGATGGTGCGCATGAAGATCAAGTCGCTGTTCTTCGACCGCCCGGCGGTGATCGGCGCGGTCGACAGGGCGACGCGCAAGGTGCTGTCCAAGTTCGGGGCCTTCGTGCGGACCGGCGCTCGTCACAGCATCCGCCCCCGGAAGAAAATCAGCGCCCCCGGAAGCCCGCCGAGTTCGCATGAAGGTTCGCTGAAGCGCCTGATCTACTTCGCTTATGAGCCGGCACGGCGGTCAGTCGTCATCGGACCGGTCCCGTTCAAGGAAGGTCAAGCACCGGCACTTTTGGAATATGGCGGCCGCACGACGCTGGTGCGTCGAGGCAAGCGCGTCCGGGCTCACTTCCGGGGGCGGCCGTTCATGGGCCCGGCCTTCGAGCGCGAAAAACCCAAGCTGCCCGCCATGTGGGTCGGCAGCGTGAGGAGGTAATCCATCATGCCCAACTTCATCCTGGGGATGAACGCGAAGTTGTATCACGGGACGGCCGGCGCCACCGCTGCCACCGAATTGACGAACGTGCGGAATGTGACGCTGAACCTGGAAGCCGGCGAGGCGGACGTCACCACTCGCGCCAACTCCGGCTGGCGGGCGACCGCGCCCACGTTGCGCGAGTGCACCTGCGAGTTCGAGATGGTCTGGGACCCGGCCGACGCCGGCTTCACGGCCATCAAGAACGCATTCCTCACCGCTGGCCTCGTCGCGCTGAAGATTCTCGACCAAGCCGGCGGCCAGGGACCGGACGGGGACTTCTCCATCACCTCCTTCAGCCGCAATGAGCAACTGGAAGAGGCGATCACCGTCAGCGTCACGGCGAAGCTCGCCGTGTTCCGTGAATGGGCCGAAGCCGCTTAGTGCCGTGGGAGTTCGCGGGAACCCCAAAGGAGTCGATGCATGAAGACGTTCACCGATAGCGCCGGGCGCACCTGGACAATTGCCCTGACCATTGATGCCGCCAAGCGCGTCAAGGGATTGCTAGGCGTGAACCTGCTGGAACTGGATGCAGGCGAGCCCGCTTCCGGGGGACCTTTGCTGACGCGCCTGGGCACGGACGTCATCCTGCTGTGCGACGTGATCTATGCCCTGGTCAAACCACAGGCCGACGCGGCGGGCGTGACGGATGAGCAGTTCGCCGCAGCCTTGGGTGGCGACGCCATCCTCGCCGCGCAGACGGCGTTCTACGAGGAGTTGGTGGATTTTTTCCGCAAGCTGGGCCGGACGGACCTGGCCAGGGCCATCGACGCCCAGCGGCGGATGATCGACCTGGCCGTGCAGCGGATCGAGACGCGGATCGAAAAGCTGGACATCGAGGCGGCGGTCGAATCGACCCTTGGCGAATCGTCTACGAACTTGCCGGCGTCATTGGCATCGACCCCCGGAAGTTGACGTTGCGTGAATTGCTCTGGATGGCCGAGGCCCACGGCCGCGAGAAGTGGGCACATACCTCGGCGATTCTGGCTCTGATCGCCAACGTCAATAGAGACCCCAAGAAAACCCGCCCCTACAAGCCCAGCGACTTTGATCCGCATACGGCCAGGGATAGATGCGACGACGCCATTGAACTGACGGACTTGTCCGTGTTGAAGCAAGCGTTTGTGGGTTCAAAGCAACCCTCTTTGGAGGCTACTCCATGACTCGCACTCAGGTGATCATCTTCGTGATCGCGATTCTCTTGCTTAGTGCCGCCCTGGCCGCCTGCGCCGGCTTCGATCTGGGCGACATGGTCAGGGTGAAAACACCAACCGCCATTCAGCAGACGGTGGGCTTGCCTGCCCAGGTCTCCCTCAACGACGCGGAGGCCGAGTACCAGGGGTGGCTATCGAACGTGCAGCGCACGGGCGCGCAGTGGAAAGCCAACATCGACAAGGCCAACGCGATCCGCGCGACGTTCAATCAGTTGACATTGGCCGCGCTGGATGAAGTGGGTCCCACGCTGGCCGGCGTGCCCATGCTCGGGCCGCTATTGCCGGCCGCCACCGGCATCCTCGGTTTGTTCCTGGGCACCTCTCGTCTGCGCAAGGAAAAGGAGAACTCCTACAACGCCGGCCTGGAAAAAGGTCAGGAGTTGGGGACGAACGGCGGCGGCACTTCCGGGGGTGAGGGGTAACCCATGGCCGCTCCCGCTGGGTCGATCCGCGCCGGCCGGGCGTTCGTCGAGCTGTTCGCCGACGACAGCAAGCTCGTGCGCGGTTTGCGCGCCGCCGAGGCCAAACTCAAGGCCTTCGGTGCAGGTGTCCGCAACCTGGGCCTGAAGCTCGCCGCGTTGGGAGCAGCCATCGTCGCGCCGCTGGTGGCCTCGACCAAAGTCTTCGCCAAGATGGGCGACGACCTGGCCAAGATGAGCGCCCGCACCGGCTTCAGCGTCGAGACGCTCAGCGAACTGGGCTTCGCGGCTGAACTGTCCGGCGCGAACGTGGAGGACTTGGAGAAATCCATCCGCCGCATGCAGGCCACCATCGTGGACGCCGCCCAGGGCTTATCCACCGCAACCGACGCACTGACCGTGCTGGGGCTGTCCGTCGAGGACTTGGCGGGCCTCTCGCCCGAGCAGCAGTTCAAGCTCATCGCCGACCGGCTGGCCGGGATCGAAGACCCCACGCTCCGCGCCGCGACTGCAATGGATGTGTTTGGCCGCTCGGGCACGATGCTGCTGCCCATGCTGGCCGGGGGCGCGGCCGGCATCGAGGAGCTTCAAAAGCAGGCCCGCAAGCTGGGGCTGACCATCTCCACCGCCGATGCCAAAGCGGCCGAGCGCTTCACCGACACCTTGAGCATGATGTGGAGGGTGCTCAAGCAGGGCGTCTTCGTCATCGGCTCGGCCCTCGTGCCGCTGCTCTCACAGGTGGCCCAGTGGGTGACCAAGGTCGCCGTCGTCTCGGCCGATTGGATCAAGCGCAACAAGCAGCTGGTCGTCGGCCTGTTCAAGCTGGCCTTGGCGCTGGTCGCCGGCGGTGTCGCTCTGGTGGCGGTCGGTTACGCGATCACGGGTCTGGCCAAAGTGATGGGCGCGTTGGCCGTGGTCGTCACCGGCGTGGGAACGGCGTTGAAGCTGCTCGGCGCGGCGCTGGGCCTGCTCATCTCCCCGATCGGCCTGGTCATCTCGGCCGTAGTCGCCCTGGGCGCATACCTTCTATATACGACCGACGCCGGCGCGAAGGCTCTCTCTTGGTTGGCTGAACACTTCCGGGGCCTGCGCGACGATGCCGTGGCATCATTCCAGGGGATCGCCGACGCACTCGCGGCGGGGGACATGGCTCTCGCGGCAAAGGTTCTCTGGTTGACGCTCAAGATGGAGTGGACGCGGGGGATCAACCTGCTGGAGAAACTCTGGCTGGACTTCCGAGGGTTCTTCATCAGCACCGGCTACGACGCCTGGCACGGCCTTTTGGCCACCGCCGAAGTGGTGTGGCATGCCCTGGAGGTGGGCTGGATCGAGACCACGGCCTTCCTCTCGCGCACCTGGACTCAGTTCACCGCCTGGGTGCAGCAGGCCTGGCAGTGGACCGGCAAGCAACTCGCCAAGGCGTGGAACTGGATGCGCGAGCAGTTTGATTCCAATTTTGATGCCGAGGCTGCCAACCGCGCGGCCGAGGAGTACTACGCGGCCAAGAAGACGGAGATCGAGCGCGAGATCGGCCGGCAACTGTCCGATCGTGAGGATCGCCGCCAGCAGCAGCGCCAGCAATCCGCGCGCGTCCATGAGGACACGATGGCCGAGATCGGCCGGGAGAACATCGAGAAACACGAGCAGCTCGACGCCGAGTATCAGAAGCGCCTGGCCGAGAACGAAAAGGAACTAGCCGAAGCCCGCAAAGCCTGGCAGGACGCTTTGGACGAGGCCAAGCGAAAGCGCGCGGCCGGTGGAAGCGAACCCGATGCGGGCGGTCCCGACGACTTCATGTCCAAAATGCGCCGCAGTCTGGGTGATCTGGGCGACCTACTTGAGACCGCCAAGCAGCAGACGATCGAGGTGGCCGGCACGTTCAATCCGGCGGCCCTGCTGGGTCTCCAGGCCGGCGGCAACGCCGCTGAACGCACCGCCAACGCCACCGAGCAGACAGCCCGCAACACCGCCCGCCTGGTCAACCAAGCGGCGCAGGGCAAGTTGGTCTTCACCTGAGGTTGAACCGCGATGCCCGTCACCGTGGAAGAGCGATATCAGAGCCGGACCGTCAGCGGCGATGACGGCGAGTTGATCTATTTGATCCGTGGCACCGAGGACCACGCCGAGGCGCGGACGCAGCTCCTGGCGACCGCCCCGACCACACTTGGTTCACTGCACCGCGACTTGGACTCGGTCCGCGTCGAGGAACTGCACACGGGCATCTGGTTAGGCACGGTCCCCTACGCCAAGAGCCAGTTCACGCAGTCCGAGCCGCAGACCGGGGACTCGGTCTACAGTTTCGACACCGGCGGCGGCACCCAGCACGTCACGCAAAGCCTTCAAACCATCGGCAAGTACCCCACCGGCGCGCCGGACTTCAAGGGCGCGATCGGCGTGACGCGTGACAGTGTCGAGGGCGTGGACATCACTGTGCCCGTCTACCGCTTCAGCGAGACGCACATCATCGACGATGACGATGTGACCGCTGTCTACAAGGGCAAGCTCTACAGCCTGACGGGCAAGGTGAACAGCAGCTCCTTCCGGGGGCTGGCCGCGGGCGAGTGCCTGTTCCTGGGCGCATCCGGCTCCAAACGTGGCGGACCGTCCGGCGAGGACTGGGAGATCACCTTCAACTTCGCGGCTAGCCCCAACCGCACGGGACTGGTCGTCGGTGACATCACCGGCATCGCCAAGAAGGGTTGGGATTACCTGTGGGTGCGCTACGAGGACGCCGAGGACGCCACGGCCAAAGCCTTGGTCAAGCGCCCCGTCGCCGCTTACGTCGAGAAGGTCTACGACTCGGGTGACTTCAGCGACCTGGGGATTGGGACATAAATGATCGCTCAGATATCACGACCACCGGCACACTCACAAGGTCAGTTGCCAGATCAGCATGGCCTCCCCTGCGACCTCCTGACAATGCGCGTACCCAAAACGACGAATCTCAATGAGTTCGGCCCCACTGGCTGCATAGAACCGGCAGGCGGACAGGTTGACGTTCTGGGTCTCTATGACGAGGAAGCGGAATCCGCGATCCCTGGCCCACTGAGCAGCGTGCGCAAGGAGGGCACTTCCTACCCCTCGTCGGCGACTCTTTGTCGCCACGCGGATGTCAACAAGGACGGCGGCGTCGATGCGTTGCCCTACACCGACCAGACTTGGGGTGGGCGGAGCCACAGCCGCACCTCCGACCGGCGCGTCCGAAACAATCGCCAGGAATATACCCCAGTTCCCGAGATCGAATGTCCTGGCCCAGCCGGTCGGCGCATCGTCGATCGTGAACATCCTCTTGGTGTAGGGCGCATCGATGGTACGTTCGCGCAGGGCAATCCCACCCAGTCCGCCGTCGAGCACCTCACACTGAAGAATCCGTTCGACACGGAAGTCACCGGATGTGTGCGGGTAGTCATTCCAGCTCTCGGCTCCAATCTTGCGAACGTCGATGGACATGGTTCCGGTCTCGTGTGATATCGAGTAGCCATCGTGAGCGATATCTTCAAGAAAGTTCAGTCCGGCCAGGAGTTGCGGATTCCCGCCACAGCCTACAACGCCTTCGTCGACGCGGCCAGGGCGCACCGCGCTTCGCAGCAGGAAGTCGCCTCTCAGCCCCGCCCGGGCGTCACTCAGACCACGATTGTTCCGGTCCGCAACGACAGCGGCGCGGACCGCGACCGCTTCGACATCCTCGGCATCAACGGCCCCCTGTTTACGCCCACGGCCGCACTCGATCAGTTCAAGAACCGCGTGATGCTGACCGGCGGTACGCCCGGTTCAGGGCATAGCGCTAACTTCGCCATCCTGCTGGAACCGGTCAAGAGTGGCAAGATCGCCGCCGCCTGCATTGCCGGCGTCTGCCCGGCCAGGATCAACGTCCTGAATCAATCGTACGTCTACGCCGATGTGGCCTCCGGAAGTGCCGCCAATTTGCAGAGCGGGATACTCGGCGCGGCCTTCATCATCTGGAAGGAAACCGGCACGGGCGTGAAGTGGGCGATCGTCAGTCTCCGTGGCCCGGCCAGCGATCGCGGTTCGGCGAGCAATCCCCTGAACCTCACCTTCACCGGCGAAGCCGACCACGGCGGCTCGCCCAACACGACGCCGTGGGACATCACGAATCAGGGTGCGTACAACGGCGTGCGGCTGAGCGTGTGCAGTCTGCCTTACTACGACCACACCTTGGCGACGCCGGTGCTCAAGGCCTTCAAGCGCGATTGGACCATCTCCTCCACCGGCGCGGTCCTGGCCATCAGCGCCGAGACCGAGTTCAACATCGACACGCCGGAGGCCTGCTCGTGAGCCCGCACCTCAAACGCGCTGCCAGCGGCCACCTGTTCCGCACGTCGTGGAAGCATCTCTCTCGCGGCTGCCCGCCGCCGCCCAATCCGTGTGCCTGCGGAGGTAAAACCCAGCTCTACCTGACCTTCTCCGGCATCCAGCCTTGCTGCTACGTCTGCGGCGGCATCGACAGCGCCCGCTGGCTGGTGGGCGGCCAGTCCGGCTGGGTGCCGATCAACGGCGGCAACTATATCGGTCTGCTGGACATTCAAATCTATAACAATGATCCGCCGTGCGCTACGACCCGGCGACTGGATCGAGACTTCGACGTGTATGCCTGCGTCGGCTGCTCCGGCGGCCTGTGGACGATCGGGCTGACCTCGTATGGCACCTGCGAAGATGAGCCCGGCTGGCCTAACGCGATCCTCTTCCGCGGGCAAACCACGCAGCCGCTATGCAGCGGCACAACCGTCGTGCAGAACAGCCTGACCAGCAGCAACTGCCCGCAGACCGCATCGGCCTGCGGCATCGGCGGCCACGTCGTGGCCTATGGCGGACAAGTCACGGTGAGCAGTTGATGAGCGACGATCGCATCTCCGAGAGCGTGTCCGTGCGGTTCCTTAGTAGCGGCGGCCTTGTCGTGCAGGTGCATCACGAGAGGGTTCGCGCCCTCGCCGAGTGGGACGCCGCCGCGCGACTGGTGCGCCACGAGTGCCGGTTCGACGCAGAGCCGGTGCCGAGCGCGGAACCACCAATCGATCCGCAACCTGCCACCGATTGTCGTGGCAACCCGATCAAGGGTGCCGTCGGTCTGGCCAAGGCTTATCTCGGCCTGGACAAAGCCGACGACGCCACTGCCCGACGCCGCTGGGAAATCTGCACGACCTGCGAGCATTTCGACCTGGGCCTCTGCCGCCTCTGCGGCTGCCACCTCAGCGCCAAGGTCCGCCTCGCCAGCCAATCCTGCCCTGCGACACCTCCTCGCTGGGCGGCGTCGCAATAATGGATTCATCGAAGTTGCAGTTCTGCGACGCGGCGATCGCAAAGAATCGTGCCTTGAGACACACGCCACGCCACTGAGCCGCCGGACATTTCGTGCCTACCCC
>JADZET010000479.1 GCA_020850375.1 Phycisphaeraceae bacterium
CCGCCCCCGTGATGGTCGGGGAGGTGACCACATACCCCATCGGTGCCTTGGGCCGGGAGGCACGCAGGACCTCGAGCTCGGTCTTGGTCAGGTCCCAACCCTCAGCGATGGCCTTGGCCTCCACCCCCGGAAGCCCCGGACCCCCCGGATGCTTGCCGGCACACAGCTCACGGATGCCGGCGATGCGCTGCGTCTCGGCGGCGAGCTTGGTCCGCATCTCCGCTACGGGATCGGGCACCGCCTCCGCCGTCGCGGTCACCGCGGGCTGATCCGCCTTCGCATCGACCTGAGGGGTGTCCTGGTTCGGCTGGTCCTGTTCGTTCTGCTTCCGGGGGTCTTGTTTACGGGGGTCCTGACCGTCCATGTGCTGACTCTCTTTCTTGGCCGAAGCGGCCACACGGGCCGACGTGTTGCCGTCGGCGCCCAGGTCCACAAAGCTGATCTCACCGAGTGTCGACCGCCGCACGACGTTGACCGGACCCGCGAACTCCCGGCCGTTGACGACCACGGTGCGGCCTTCCGGGGTGAACTCGAACTCCTCGACCGCCGCGCCGATGCTCGCCTGCCAGGGGAAGCCATTGCGGGCGTCGGCGACGACCTCCTGGGCCGTGCGTCCCGTGCAAGAGACCAGCCCGCCGGCGACGAGCTGCCCGTTCTCGATGCGGATGGCGGTGGTGTGCCCGACGCGCTGGTCCGTGTTGTGTCCGACACGGATGGGCCGGAGCTGCGAGGGGATGTTCATCCCCGCCAGGTCGACCACGACGGGGAACTTCCAACCCGCCAGACGCATGGCGCCACCCGTGTAGGCGACCATGCTGAAGCGCGGTAGCGCCGGCGTGGCACCTTCGTCAGTGGCCGACGCCTGGGTGTCAATCTGCATGGCAGCGGTGAGGCTCACCATGTCCTGGTCGGGGACCAGGGCGCTTCTGGGGTCAGGCTGCTTTACGGGTGGTCGGCTCATCCGTCTCTTCCTCGTCTTGGGGATTACTGTTCGTGGGCGCGGGCATCGCTTGCTCGGCGGTTAGGCCCAGTTCCTTCATGAGCTTGAGTTCCCGGGCCCGCTGGCGGAGTTCCGTCTCCCAGTCCTTGCCCTGCTTGGCGTATTCGTTGGCCAGAGTCGTCGTGTAACTGGCCAAGCGCGTGGCCTGGGCGTTGGCCTCCTTGGCGGGGTCCACGTGTTCATGGCCATCCCAGAACCACTGATGCTCTAATGATTCCCGAGCGCGAACCGCGTCCACCTCGTCGAAGTCGAAGACGCGCACCGCCTCCGCGAGCCACGCGAGAAGAATCCGATCGAGCACACGCGACTCGAGGTCCGTCTGCTCCACGGAGATGGCCTTGTAGTAGGTCTGATGGTCGAGTCGGCCCGAGGCGTAGTTGTAGGCGCTGGAGTTACAGGTCGCGATGTTGTAGGGCATGTTCAGGCAGCGGGCGATCTCGTTGAGGATCTCGCGCTTGAACATCTCGTAGGTCGTCGCCGGCTGCTCCGCCTTGAGCTGGGAGGGCTCCCAGCCCTCGGGCGTGAAGACGGCCATGTTGGGGACGAACTCCATCTCGGTCATGGGTTCGACCTCAGCCGCCTCGCCCCCGGCCGGCGCGTTGGTCTTCATCAGAATGGCGATGTTGGCCGCGCTTTCCGCGGCGGCGATCACGGCCAGCGTGTACTGCCGCAGGTGGGCGAAGAGCGGCAGCGCAGGCAAGATGTCCGGTAAGCCACGGGACTGTCCAGGCCTGTCCACTCGGAACCAATGGAGCATGCTCGCGGCAGGAACGCGCTCATAGGCCACGCCGACGGAGGCACCGCTCGAGCCCGGGTGATGCGACAGGATGTGGTACTCCACTGGGTTGCCGAACTCGTCAAAGACAATCCCGTCGACCCCCGAAAGTGCCGTCGGCTGCCGTGAAGGAGACGTTTGTATCCCGGGGGTGGCAACCTGATCAGCTTCGATCAGCCGAATGTCGAGCTTGACCGGACTCTGAAGGTTGCCGTTGTTGAAGAGCATCGCGAACGCTTCGCCATCCTGGGCCCGCGCCTGCCGCATGGTGCGGAGCTTCCCAGGCAGGTCCACGGCCGTTGCCCAGTTCGAGAACTCACGCTCGATCGCCCGATTCGACGTCTCATAGCCGGTGAGCATTTGCAGCCGCGGCCCCGTTCCGATGACGTCGTTGGCCAGGGTCAGCACGATCCCCCGTGCATAGCTGTTGTTGGTCACCTCGTACCGCGCGCGGTTGCGAAGGATGCGTCGGACGTTCGGCGATGCCGCGGCATCGGCCGAGAGATGGTCGGCATTGGCCCAATGCTTGCGGTTGTCCGGCGTGGTCTGGGCGGCGTCGAACCGTCCTCGCACGAACATCCTCTGCCCGCGCGATCCCCGGTGGGATGTTCCTCTCCGCTTGGACCACGGCCACAGGTTCATCTCACACCGCCCCCGTCGTCGTGCCGGGGGGCACGATCTTCACGCGCGTAAAGGCCTTGACCGGGCTCAGCCGCGCCCGTTTGGCCGCCAGGTACTTGTCCGCCGCGATCTGGTCAGCCAGCGAATGCTGCTGCACGTTCACACCGTCCGCGCTGGCCTGTCGGGGGCCTTGTGCGTTCTGCTGGATCGTGTCATTGAGGTCTTCAGCCATAGGTTGCCGCCCATGGGGCTAATTGCGGGAGCCGGACTCGAACCGGCGACCTGCGGGACATGAACCCGCCGAGCTGCCTCTGCTCCATCCCGCCTACCGACAACCGGACGCGCGAACCAACGAACAAGGCCGCGCAGGGGGTGCGGCCCCGCACGGCCTTGGTCCATGGGCTTCGCACCGGGGATCAGCCGGCGCGTCGCGCGTCCTGGTTGTCGAAGATCATTCTGTCACGTCGACGTGTATCCACAAAGGGGGTTGCGTTTTTCGGTGGAGGGGAGATTTCCAGATCTGGAAAGAATCTCAGGCCCCCGAGGCGATCACCCGCTCGCAGGTCGTCATCCGCTGCCCGCAGTTCCGACAGCGCCGATATCGAATGATCATGCGGTTGAGCTTTCGCGTGTTGTCCACGTAGAAGTGGCGGCACCCGCATTTGCGGCATTCCAGCCCGCGGGCCGGTGTTTCGGCCGGGAAGGCCTTGCGGTCGGTCAGGGGGTCGGTCATAGCGCCCTCCTTCGGAAATCACTCTGCGTGTACCGCTTGCGAGGCTGGGCAGCCGCTGCCTCACCCGGTGCCTTGACCCCCGCCATCGAGGCGGCGGCAGCGCAGCCCACCAGGCAATCGAACCAGTGGTTGTCGGGCCGGGTGGGCCGTGGCGACCACTCGTGAACCACGCGACCGAGGCCCTGCACCTCGACCCACGTTTCCGAATGGGCGACGTGCTCGGCGAACAGCTCGTGCTCGTCCCCGGAATGGCCGAACAGCGAGATGCAGCCACGATCACCCTCCGCGGTGGCCAGTCCGGCATGGATGAACGACTTCCAGTAGTTCACGTCCACCAGGACGTGCGGGTATTCGCCCGTCTTACGGACGTTGGGGATGTACCAGAAATGCCCGTGCACCTCGCCCGGATGGTGGG
Organism: Phycisphaeraceae bacterium; assembly: GCA_020850375.1. The sequence goes on from JADZET010000479.1 coordinate 3,545, forward strand.
TGTAGGTCGACAGCGGTTTTCGGCTGGCACGGACCCCCACGCCCTTGGCCAGCACCATCGCGCTGCCCCCGACCTTCCGTTTGACGTCCGCGACGATGCCTGGCTTGTAACCCATGTCCACGAGCAGCCGGTCGATCTTCATCAGGCCGTCGCCGCGTTGCCATTCGCGCCCGACGTAGGTCGAGACGAGCTTCTCCAGCCCCGCATGGATCGCCCCATCCGCTCCCGTGCCCGGGAACGCCCGGGCGAGCGTACGGGGCGCCGTGGCGAGCGTGAACACCGGCCGCCTCTGGTCGGGCAACGCGCCGTAGTCGACCACGTAGCCGGTGAAGCCCTCTTCCCACGCACAGACGCAGTAGAAGAGCAGGCGATCGTGCACATCGATGAACATCGTGAGCTTGGTGCAACTGATGGGGATCTGACGGCGGGGATGGCCGTTGACCTTCTGGCAGACCTGCTCGAGCGTGAGGACCTGATCGTTTAGCTGTTCGAGCACCGGCTCGTTCTGATACTCGCTGGCGAACGCTTCGAGCCCGACCTTGAGCCTCAGGTTCATCGCATGCTGGACGGCCGACGCCTCGGTCTTGTGGTCATAGCGAGCCGGCCAGGCGACCTTAGCGCCGGCGTCCATCACCTCACGGTGCCGGCGGTAGAACGCCGTCGCGGCGGCGTGACCCCCGGTGCGGCGGATGTTGGCGTACTCTTCCCACAGCTTGTCGTTGGTGGGAAAGGCGTAGACCAGTTTGGTGCACTCACCATCCCATTCGGGGTTCTTCTCGCGGTCCAGGACCTGGTCCGCCAGGTCGCCGTCGTAAATCTTGGTGCAGGTCAGCACGGCCGCGATCTGCTCGCCCGGGCCTGCCATGCCCAGCACGTCACCGTTGAGCAGCTCCATGCGTCGGCGGGTCTGTGTCGGCGAGGCGGCGGATTGGCGTGTCTGCGGATCGTCCAGCAGCACCAGCGACGGCCGAATGACGGACCCGTCCACGCGCGTGTGTTGCTGGCCGCGCATGTTGGCGTCGAGGCTTGTCGTGGTGATGATCGATCCCGCGGAAGGGCTCAGGTCCAGGCCCTGCTCGCGCAGCGTTCGGGGAAGATGATCCTCCTCGATGGTTGGAAAGACCAGCTTCTCCTGGCCCCAATGCACGTGCGTGAGCCGCCCCTGGATGTGCTGCTGGAGCTGGCGTTTCGAGCTGTTCTCCAGGCATCGCAGCGGGTGGACCGATTCCGGGAAGTCGGCCAGCAGCAGGGGGTTCTCGACGATGTGCTTCTTGATGGGGATCAGCAGCTCCTTCGCCCGATCGTCGGCCGCCCCGATCAGGCAGACGAACGGCCGGTAGCCGTAGAGGATGGCCCACAGCGCCGAGCATCGCGCCAGGGTGGTCTTGCCGCTGCCGCGCGGCATGGCGAACGCGAAGAGGCCGCCCGAGCGGACAGCCCTTTCGATCCGATCGATGACGCGAAGGTGATCGTCCGACCAGTCCCGGTGGAACGCGGCCGGGTAGTACGTCTCGCAGAACTCCCGAAAAGATTCAGCGCATCGGCACCGCCGTTCCCAGTCCTCGATCTCCGGGATCGGATGGATGTCCTGACCGGCCTTGGTCGCCGCGCGGTTGCGCTCAGCCTGTTTGCGGCGTGCCTCAGCGTAGTCGGCCTTGGCGGGTCGAGGCCGGTCCAGCTCGTCGGCCAGCCATCGGGCGTACCGAACGAGGTGGACGTGCGTGCCGTCGCCGAACTTAAGCGCCCCGGCATCCATTTGGCGGCGCAGACGCGAGCGCGTGAGCACCGCACCCAGCGGCGTGGCGTTGACCACCTGGAGCAACTCGCTCTGCGTCAGCCTGGTCGGGTCAATCGCCATCGCGCTCTTTCAGCCGGCAAATCAGCCACGCCGTGTAGTGAACCAGGTTGAGGGTGCCGTCGGGGCCACTCCGCGCGCCCTCGTTCACATGGCGACGCACCTTCTCCTCGTCGACGCCCAGCAGCCGAGCCAGTTGCCCCGCGGTCAGCGCCGTGGGGTTAACGACCCCTGGCAGCGCCGCCGCGCCGTTAGCGGTGTCCGCAGCAGCCTCGACTGTCGAAGATTTTTCATGAGTTGCCATAAGTCTTTGACATTTAAAGGCATGTGGATCGCACGGAGTTGCCCACATTCCGCAGATTCCGCTTGGCATGGGGCGCGAACCACGGCCTGATGTGGTCGTGAACAGCGGAACACCGCGGAAGGAACAAACGATGAAACGCCCCCACGAAGACCACCGGGAAGACAGCACGATCTACCGAGCCACCGTGATCGACGGGGTCAGCCGCCAGCAGATCGGCCGGTTCACCTACAGCGCCAAGAGCCTCGAACACGCCCGCGAGCGCGGCTGGCGGATCGCCGGCAGCCGGTTCGGCAGCGACATCGACGTCCGCATCGAGCGGCTTTCCAGGTAACAGACACGCCTCAAGAACGGAGATACGACCATGAGGACCATACGCATCGAACTCGACGGAAGGGCAGGACACGTCGCCATTGAGCGTCAGCCGGGCAGCACGACCATCCGCATCGACAGCATCCTCCGCGCCCCCGCCCCCGCCCCCGGAAAAGGCGAACAGGCCTGGAAGACCTGGGAGCTGCCCGCCCGCATCAGCGAAGACGAACTCTTTCGGGTCGCCGAAGAAGTCCAGCGCCGCTGCGACGGCGTGCGCGGCACCGGCGGCGACATCAACGGCTACTACCGCGAACTCGAGCGGTTCATGGACTGACCCATGAACGCCAACCTTAACCCCTTTTGCAGGAGCCCGAACGTGAAGAAGAACGAAGTCCAGATCGGCAAGGTCTATCTCGCCAAGGTCAGCGACAAGGTCGTGCCCGTCCGCATCGATGCCGAGAGCCCTCACGGCGGCTGGGACGGCACGAACATGTCCACCAACAAGAAGGTCCGTATCAAGAGCCCGCAGCGCCTCCGGGGGCCGGCCCCGGATCGCCAGGCCCAGCAGCGCAGCCGTGCCGTGGCCGAAGCGCGGACCGCCGACGCGGCCGCCAACGCTCACGCGATACCCGCCGATGCCACGACGCCGGCGAAGTCGGCCAAGACCAAGAAGAGCGCCGGTGACCCCAAGCCCAAGAAGGTCAGCGGTCTGGACGCCGCCGCCCTGGTCCTCAAGGCTTCCGGGGGCCCCATGCGGTGCAAAGACATCGTCCAGGCCATGCTCGACAAGGGGCTTTGGAAGACGCGTGGCGCGACCCCCCAGGCCACGATCTACGCAGCCATGCACCGCGAGATCGCCACCAAGGGCGCTGACGCCCGCTTCACCAAGGTCGAACGCGGCAAGTTCCAGCTCGCCGCCGGTCAGCAGCCTCCGTATTGAACGAGAAGCCCAGTCCGATCGCGCTCCACCACCCCGGCGGCGACGGCTGGGGTTTTGTGCGGTGGGACATCCGGCGGCCGACAAGCGAAACCCGGTCCAGAGAAAGCAACGAGCACCGACGGTCTCACCTCTGGCTTGCGACCTCCGTCCGAACGAACTACAACTCAGCCTCATCGAAACGTTCAAGATCATCCTCTTGTCCGTGGCGGCGGCGTGCCTGTACGGCATCGTGCACGACCAAGTCACCGCCCGCGTCTGCGTCGAATACTTCACCATGGGCCACCGGCCGATCTTTGGCGGCACGCAGGACCCCACGTTGCTCGGCCTGGCGTGGGGTATCATCGCCACTTGGTGGGTCGGATTGCCCCTGGGCCTTCTGCTGGCTCTCGCCTGCCGCATTGGCCGCTGGCCCTGCCTGACGGCTCGACAAACAATGGTTCCCATCGCTGTTCTTCTGGCCTTCATGGGGGTGGTCGCCCTCTCAATGGGCCTGGTCGGGTACCAACTCGCCGAGTCGGGGGAGATTGAGCTGCTCGGGCGCCTGGCTCGCGAAGTGCCCGTGGATCGCCACGCACGCTTCATTGCCGACGCGTTCGCCCATGACGGCTCGTACGGCTCGGGCATCGTCGGCGGCCTGGTCTTGTCCGCTGTCATGGTTGTTCGGCGGTGGCGGTTGGCGAGGCGGTCATTGATTCGACCGGCTCCCGCTACCCCCTTCATCCCATGATCTTCTCCCGCCGTTGGACGAACACATTGCCTCAGTGCGGGTGGGGTTGCTCTGAGGTCCCTGCACGTTGAGCGGCCCTTGCGTTTACTAGTAAAGTCTGCTTTACTAGTGTCCGACGTTAGTAAAGCCAGCTTGACCAGCGTCCAGTGGGGGCCACGGGAGCTTAATCCGCGATGCAACGATCCACCGGTACATACCGGGTCACCCGTTGGGATGGCGAGGAAGTCCGGGCGTTCGTGCCCGCCCCGCTGCCGCCGGCCGATCCGCCGCTGCGCCTCGACGATCAGACCAGGCAGGCCCTGGCCGACGCCATGGCTGCGCTGGGTAGGCTTGCCGTGGCCGCCGAGATGGTGCCCAGTGCCGACTGGTTCCTCTACGGCTTCGTGAGGAAGGAGGCCCTGATCACCTCGCAGATCGAGGGCACGCAGGCGACGCTCGAGGATGTGCTGACCTTCGAGGCCGGCCAGCAGGCCCAACGTCCCGAGGACGTGCGTGAGGTCTGCAACTACCTCGACGCCCTGACCTACGCCCGCAAAGAGCTGGCCCGAGCCAAGGGGCTCCCCCTGTCCATGCGTCTGCTCTGCCAGGCGCACAAGCGCCTGATGAAGGGCGCCCGTGGCAGCGGCAAGCAGCCCGGCCAGGTCCGTCGCAGCCAGAACTGGATCGGCGGCAGCCGGCCCGGCAACGCCCGCTTCGTGCCGCCGCCCCCGGATGCTCTTGCCGGCGCCCTGTCGGCCCTGGAGAAGTGGATCCACGTCCAGGACCCGCTGCCGCCCCTGGTGCGCGTCGGCCTGGCCCACGTGCAGTTCGAGACCATCCACCCGTTCCTCGACGGCAACGGCCGCATCGGCCGGCTGCTGATCGCCCTGCTCGTCGAGCACTGGGGCCTGCTCAGGGCTCCATTGCTCTACCTGAGCGTGGCGCTCAAGCGTCACCAGCGGGATTACTACGACCGCCTCAACGCCGTCCGTCTCGACGGCGACTGGGAGAGATGGACACGATTCTTCCTGGCGTGCGTGGCCGAGGCGGCCAACGACGCCGTGGCCAGCGCTCAACGGCTGTCCGTGCTGACCAGCGCCGACAAATCGAAACTCGCAGCGCACCCCAAGGCGACGGTGCCGGCGATTCGGCTGGTGGAGCTTCTGCCCTCCCATCCGATCATCACCCTCCCGCGGGCCATCACGCTGCTCGGCGTCACCAAGCCCACCGCCGCCAAGGCCATCGCGCTCCTGCAGGACGCGGACATCCTGCGCGAGACGACGGGCAAACGCCGGGATCGGGTCTATGCTTACCACCGTTACCTCCAGGTGCTGACGCCGGACACCGAGTGATCAAGCCGGGACGGTCGATGAAGCAGCACCTGCTGCAATCCTCTCCGCCTTCCTCCCCGTGAACTTCTCCCACCGCTGGACGATGACGTCGCAGTAGAGCGTGTCGAGCTCCATCAGGTACGCCCGCCGGCCCGTCTGCTCAGCAGCGATCAGCGTGGAACCCGATCCACCAAAGAGGTCCAGCACGTTCTCCCCCGACAGGGACGAGTACTGCATCGCTCGCACCGCCAACTCGACGGGTTTCTCCGTCAGGTGAACCATCGACTGCGGATTGACCTTCTTGACGCTCCAAACGTCCGTGGCGTTGTTAGGCCCGTAGAACTTGTGCCCCGCCCCCTCGCGCCAACCGTAGAAGCACCACTCATGGTTACCCATGAAGTCCTTGCGGGTCAGGACGGGGTGCTCCTTGACCCAGATGATCATCTGGCTGAAATACAGCTCGCAATCTCGAAGCGCGTTGGGGTAATTCCAGATGTTCGAGTACCCGCCCCAGATGTAGAACGCCCGGCCGGGCATGAGCACCCGACGGATGTTGCCGAACCACGCGCGTAATAGCCGGGCGAACTCCTGCTCCGAGATGAAGTCATTGGCCAACGGCCGATCCTTGGCGCGGAGCTTGTCGTGCGTGGCGTGTGTCTGGCCCCGGATGGCCATGTCCATGCCTTGCTGGCCCGACTTCTTGCCGGTGGCGGCCGCCAGCGCCACGGCGTTGTTCGAGCGAGGGGCCACCTGCACGTTGTAGGGGGGATCCGTATTGACCAGATGCACCGCCTGGCCGTCGAGCAGACGGTCTACGTCCCCCGGCTGGCTGCTGTCGCCACAGAGCAGTCGGTGATTGCCGAGGATGTAGAGATCGCCCGTCCGCGTCGTCGCTGCATCGGGCGGCGCCGGCACCTCATCCGGATCGCACTGCCCGCTCTGGATGCCCGGGTCGAGCATCTTCGTCAGGGCCTCGGCGTCGAAGCCCAGCAGGTCGAGGTTGAAATCCATCGCCTGCAGGTCCTTGATCTCGATGGGCAAGAGGTCATAGTTCCACTCGGCCAGCGTGGCCGTCTGATTGTCGGCGATGCGGTAGGCCTTGACCTTCTCGGGCGTCAGGTCACGGGCGACGTGCACCGGCACCTGGGTGAGCCCGAGTTTCTTAGCCGCCTTCCACCGCGTGTGCCCGACGATAATCACGGCCTGTTCGTCCACCACGATGGGCTGGCGGAAGCCGAACTCGCGCAGGCTGGCCGCCACGGCCTCCACTGCCTGATCGTTGATCCGGGGGTTAGCGTCGTACGGTCGAACCTCGTCGATGCCCATCAGCTTGATGTCCATGTCACGAACTCCTGCAAGGGGGCGGTCGGTGCTTCTGGAAAACCTCCGGCACCGTTGCCGGGGGGGATGTTCGTCAGCCGCAACAAACAAAAACGTTCCGCGTGACCGTTCCCGCCGCGGTCTTCCGAACCGAGGCCGGGGAAGGAACCATGGCCAGGTTTCTCCTTTCACCCTCCCCCTCACGTACACACGCGTGCGCGCCCGAAAACCCTGCGCGAGGGGGGTGGGGGTGAATAGGGGAAAGGAGAGAGAGTTCTTCTCTTTTTTTATTGTTCTTTATGGACTTACGCTTCACGTCACGTTTCTCCCACGTTTCTCTGGTTTCACCGTTCGAGATGCCGATTTGCTGGTTCACGTTTCACGCCAGCGCTCACGTTTCACTCGCGCAGGCGATAGGTCCGCTTGTAGGTGCCGGCCCGCGGGACGGTGACGATTTCCAGGTCGCCGCGCTGCGTGAGCGTGTCGATCAGTTCCATGAACCGCCTGGCGTCGATCTTCATCCGCTTGAGCAGCGCGCTGTGCGACATCTCCCGTCCGGGCGCGTCCCGCAGCTTCTGCATCAGCTTCAGGCACTCGGCGTGGAACGGGTTCTCGGCCACGTGTGCCTGGGCCTGGAAGAGCATCCGGCGGGTCAGGTGCATCACCAGCGACGACGCCCAGCGTGCCGATTCCACGCCAATGACCGGCGACCGGTGGTTGGCGCTGATCGCATGCAGCATCGCCAGCTTCCGGGCCTGCTCGCTGACGCGCCCCCAGACGGTCGTGCCCACGGCGTCGCTGGCCGCCTCGGCGCGGGCATACGCGCTCTCAGCCTCCTCCCGGTTCTCGACGAGCACCGTCAGCGCCTCGGGCGTCTGGGGGATGATCACCGGCTCCGGGTGCCAATGCTCGAGGTTGCCTCGTCCCGGCCGGAATTCCCCCCACCACTGCGCCGTCTCGATCACACGCGGCGGTAGCGGTGTGATCCTCGCCTCCCGGCCCTTCGACCGCTTGCCCGCCTCGAGGATGATCATCCGTGCGAAAAACCCGTTGGTCAGCATCCGCTGCGACAGGGCCTCGTAGTAATGGTTCGGGATGGCGGTGCCGAAGACAGTCAGGTTAGGCTGGTCGATCACGCCACGGGCCTGCTTTCCCGCCTTGCACCGCATCACGAACACGCTGTTGGCCGACGAGTACATCGTCAGCAGCGTGCTGAGGATGGCCTCGTGCCGGGCGTCCTTGGCCTTGTTGATCGACTGGAGCATGCCGTCGATCTCGTCCGTCTGGAACAGCATGGACGGCTTGACGTACAGCGCGTCCTGGATGCCCTCGCCCGACGCGAAGCGATCGCCCAGTCCCTCGGCCAGGCCGATCTCGTGGGCGATCCGCACGTTGACCTTGCGCGGCCAGTCCTTGCCCGACGCCGAGTGCGCCAGCCCCAGCAGGTAGATGTTGGTGCGGTTGTCCGTCGGATCGCGGACGCGCCGACCGGCCAGGAATGCCTGGAGCGACACCGCCCCACAGAAGGCCATCACCGGATTGGGGTAGGGTGCCGTGTCCAGGCAATAGTCCATCACCTCGCCGATGAAACCGGGCACGCGTAGCATCTCTTCCGGCACCGGCCCGGGATCGTTGAGGTGCGGCGTGGCCGATTCGGAATCCTCTGGGGGACAGATGATCTGCTCGTAATGGTTCTCGACCAGCGCCACGGTCACGGCGTCCGGCTCGTAGCGTGCGATGCTGCCGGCGATCCGCCGAACCTCGCCCTCGCTAAGCGGTGGATCGCACCTTGCCTGGTTTGCCTGCGTCAGGGCCGCGGCGATCTCGGCCGCGGACATCCCCATGCGCCGCATCCCGCCCGCCAGTCGCGCCAGGGTCGCGTTGCGTTGACCGGTCGGGATACGGCTCGGCCCGTCCGCCGGGGTCGCACCCTGCGCCGACGTGGCGCAACCCCGGGCAACCTCGCCAAGCCGCTCCAGGAGCCAGGCCGGCGGCATCGGCAACCGAGCCCGCGGGACGTCGAGCTCGAGCGTCGGCTGCCACCGATAGGCCTTGCCGTCCTCTCGTACCGAAGGGGGCACGACGATGTACCCACCGTCGGCCCGGGTGTCGACCCGCGGCGCGAGCCTGCCCTCGGTGCAGCGCCATTCCGTGCGGTGGGGATTCGGCGGCTGACGAAACACGTGATGCTGGCCTCCCCGCGGCGTGACCGACATGGGGGCGGCCGCCAGGTCGAACTGCCTCTCCGGCTCACCCTCCAACCAGGGGTTTGGGCAGCCGTCGACCGCGTCGGCGTCGATGACAATCAGCCCCTCGGTGGGCATGCCGATGTTGGCGCTGGGGTGGCGCGACCACCACTGCTCGATCTTCTGCGGATCGGTCGTGGCGTCGAGGAAGCCGTGCTCGGTCAGGGGCACTTTGCCGCCCGGCGCGCAGGGAAAGACCGCGTACCCCAATTCGGCGTAGGCCAGGGCTGCTGCGAGCAGGATGTTCGGCTCGGTGGGCATGCCTTAAGGGATCAGAACGGGATGTCGTCGTCCGCGCCCGGCTGGAACGCGTACTCGGGCACGTCCTCGGCCAGGTCGCCGCCGTTGACGGCTGGGGGTTTTTCGCCGAGCTGATGTCTGACGACCCGGTCGTACTTCTCGCCGGCGACCGTGCGGACCGTGATCGACAGCGTCGGCGCCAGGCTGCCCTCCTCGGCCAGTTCGACCCCCTCCTCCGCCGTGGCCGGCACGGGGTCGTTCGATCGCTGCCGCCACCACTCCTCAGCCCTCTTCCGGGGGTAGCCGTTCCGGGGGTGCTCGAAGCAGACCCACTCCGAGAAGTACTCGTGCCAGCCGACGCGGTACTCAACACGCATCGATCGGGGATGCCCCGGGGGCGCGTCCCGCTTGGCGTGCACGCTGTAGTAGACCGACCGGACCGAATGCTCGACATCGACAGTCTGCCCGGTCAGGATTCCCGCCGACGTCGCCGCCTGCTCGTGCTGCTTTCGCTTGGGCGGGGGGAACGTGTGCCCGCATTCAGGGCAGGTGGAATAGGCCGCATGGACCAGGGCGTGGCATTGCGGGCACTCCTTGGCCGGGGCCTCGCCTTCGCCTCGATCCCCGGACTCGCCGACCAGGAGCGCGTCAACCGGCCCGTGCCGCAGGACGTTACCGCCGAAGTCCAGGACGAGGCAGTCGGCCTTGCCCTCGCACAGCCGAAATCCGCGCCCGACCATCTGGTAGTAGAGCCCCGGCGACATCGTCGGCCTCAGCATCGCCACGCAGTCGACGTTGGGGGCGTCGAACCCGGTGGTCAGGACGTTGACGTTGCAGAGATACTGGAGCGGCGCCTGGTTGCCGAACAGCTTGCCGTCGACCTTCCGACGAAACCGGGCGATGGTGGCCTCCCGTTCGTTTGCGGGGGTGTCGCCGGTGACGAAGCCGCATTCGACGCCGTGCTCGGACCGCAGCACCTCCACGATGTGCCGGCCGTGCTGAATTCCCGAAGCGAAGAGCAGGACGGATTGCCGGCCGCGTGTCTGCTCGACGATTTCGGCACACGCGCTGCGGACCAGCGCGTCCTGGTCCATGAGATCCTCCACCTCCCCGGCGATGAACTCGCCCGCCCGCACGTGCAGGCCGGAGGTGTCCGCCTTGGTCGTCCCAGCCTTTGTACGCAGTGGACAAAGGAAGCCGTCGCGGATCAGCTCCTTGACCCCAACCTCGAAGCAGACGTGGTTGAGGAAGTGATCCGGCCGGCAGATCAGGCCGCTGGTCATGCGGAACGGCGTGGCCGTCAGGCCCACGACGCGCAGGTGCGGATTGACGACCGTCGCCTCGCGGAGGAACGTCTGGTACATGCCTTCGCCTTCCGGCGGGATCATGTGCGCCTCATCCACGATGACCAGGTCGAAGGCGTCCAGTTCTGGCGCGCGGCGGTAGATCGACTGAATCCCCGCGACGATGACCGGGTGCACCGTGTCTCGCCGCTTGAGACCCGCCGAATAGAGGCCCACGTGCAGTTGCGGCGCCATCCTGTCGAGCGTTTCGGCGGTCTGCTCGAGCAGTTCCTTGACGTGAGCCAGTATCAGCACGCGCCCGTTCCACCGGCTCACGGCGTCTACACAGAGCGTGGCCATCACCGGCGTCTTGCCCCCGCCGGTGGGGATGACCACGACCGGGTTGTCGTCGCGTTGCCGCAGATGGGCGTACACCACCTCGACGGCCTGATGCTGGTAGGGTCTAAGCGTCAGCATGCAACTTTTGTTCCCTCGCTTTCTTGCGGCGGTAACGCTCGAGCCGCTGGCGGTTCCACGCGATGACCAGCTGCCGGTCATGAATGGGCTGGCACGAGGCGATGAGCGCCTTGGCGAATCGCAGGACCGGGTCAACCTCGTTGGCGAAGGTCTTGGCGTAGTACACGCGGAAGGACCACAGCCGAAACCGGCCCTCGATCTTCCGCCACGCCCGACCCCCCGGAAGTTGACTCGTCTCACCCCGCTCACTGCTTGCTGGGTCCTGCGAGGTCTCAAAGGTCTCCGCAGTGCGGGCACCGTTGGATGGGCAGGACATCGGGTCGCACATGTACCTCGCCTCCGCCGGTTAAAAGTCCGCGGTTCGCCACCAACGGGTCGATCTGCGAATCGTCGTTATGCGCGCCGCCTGCCGCCCATGACGATGCGCGGACGTTCTGGCCCACCGGGCCACCAGGCCATCAGCGATCCCCACCCCTTCCTCAGTTGCGTCGCCACGGAGGCGTGTTGTCCGTTGCCTGCTGGGGCAAGGCGCCGCCGGACGGCGCGGCCTCCTTCTTGGCGTAGCCCTTGATCTCGTTGGTCAGTTCGCCGTTGTCGTCGCGTTTCTTGACGCGGACGTTGATCTGCAGCGGCAGATTGTGCAGCTCGACCGAATCCCGCGGGGTCATCACACCGACAGCCCGGCAGATGGCCGAAAGCTCGGCTCGGGCGATCTGCACCGTGGTTTGGTTGGGGTTATCAAGGTTGAGCCGTGCCCACAGGACCCGGCCCTTGTGCTGGCCCTCGAGGACCTGGAACGACAGTTCGAGGTAGTTGCCGATGCCGCTCTTGGTCGCCTTCATCTCCGAGGCGGTGATCGCGGCGACGTACTTGCCGGCCGGGATCGGTTCAAAGGCGACGGCGGGATCGACGTTGTGGGCGTTGAAGTTCAGGTTAGCCATGATCTTGTGCTCCTTCATGGACGGATTCGGGTCCACCAATACTTGCGGGGGAGGTGATGCTTCCGGGGGCGGGGGCGGCGGTGACGAAGTGGGCGTAAGCGCTATACGCCAGCGGCAACTCGTCCGGCAGATTCAGCCGGTTCTTGGCCACGTGGGCCGGGCGTTCCGTGGTGTAGATCACGCGCTCCCCGTCGCCCAGGGCGCGGGTCTTCTTGCGGTTGAATCCCTCGTCGGTCTGGCGCGTGTAGACCTTGTAGGTGGCGAAGAGAACTTCATCGCACCATTCGGTCACCACCGCCGAGGCGAGCTTGTGCAGACGCGGGCTGTAACGGTCGTATGATTCGTTGGCCGGGTCGTCGAACTTCTCGATCTTGCAGTGGGCCACAAGCACGACGGTCATCCTGCGGTCGCGCCGAAGCGCGTCCAGGCCGGCCAGCACGTCACGCCAGTGGTTGAGCGCGAACGTGTAGCCCTTCTGGTAGCCGATGTCCTCGATGCTCTCGACCAACTTGCGCTGACACACCTCGGCCCAGATGAGCCGTTCGAGCCAATCCAGTGTGTCGATGACCACCGTGCGGTACGGGTGTTCAGAAGTGTAGAGCTCCGACAACGCCTTGATCACCTCGTCGAAGCTCTGGGCGACGGGGAACTTATCACAGTCGATCTGCCCCAGGCCCTCCTCGGTCTGGAGGAACACGGGCCGATCGCTGCCCGCGGCGAAGGTGCTCTTGCCGATACCGGGTGTGCCGTAGAGCATCAGCCGCCGCGGCGCGGTGAGCTTGCCGCGCTGGATCTGCTGCATGAGCGTCATGGACGTCCTTTCACGATGAAAAGTTGGAGTGCGGTGGTCTAGAGGTAGTCGATGGTCCGCAGAGCCTCGTAGCCCGTGGGCCAATGGTCGGCGGCGCGGCAGCGGATGAGCCGCTCGATCGCCTGTTCGTTCTCCTTCTGGGCGGCCGCGAGGACATCCGGCGCGATGACGAACACGCCCGTGCGGAACGGCTCGCGCTTCTCCACGGCGATGAGGAACACCGGTGCGATCACGCCAGCCGCCTGGAAGAGCAGGGCGCGGTAGAAAGCCAACTGATGCAGGTACCCGAATCCGCGCGCCTCACCCTCGAACCAATTGACGTGGTCGCAGGTTTTCAGGTCGACCAGGCCCCGGTCGGGATTCACCCAGTCGAGCCGCGCTTGCGACGGGATCCCGCAATACTCAGTTCGGACGACTGATTCGGCTGCACCTGAGGCCAGCAGCTCCTTGGCCAAGGCATGGGAGCGGACCGATTCGCTGAGCTTCTGAATCAGCGCGACGTCGTCGTGGGTGAGCACGGGCTTGCCCTGTGCGGCAGCCCATTCCTCAAACGTCTTGGTGTAACGTCCGAACGGCTCGCCGGTCCTGGAATTGACCGGCCCGCCGACAGCGTACTCTTCCTGGAATCGTTCTTGTCCCTCCAAAATCAACACATGCGCCGCGCGGCCGACGAGGTACGCCGGTCGGTCCTCATCGGTGACCAGCCCGAGCTTTTTCTTGTGATAGAGATACGGATCACGCCGAAACTCAGCCAACTCGTGGCTGGTCAGCCGTGACTTGGCCTGCTCGCGGTAGGCCGCGTCCGGCTCACAAATCAGGAACGACAGGTCGGTCAGGACACGCGTCATGCTGTGCACTCTTCCTTGGTTCCGGGGATTGCTGGGTCGAAGGTGATCACGAATTGAGGCGATCAGGCCGGGGATCATGTGCTGGCCTCCTTTCCTCGGAGCTCGGGGTCCAGCACTTCGATCACAAAGACATCGCGGCCGATCCGGTGAATCAGGATGCTGGTGAAGATGCGGGCGATGTCCTGGCCGACCGGCATGCTGGCGTCGATCACGCAGCGATTGAGATCCTTGTCCACACGACTGGAGGCCTCCAGAGCGACACGGGCTGCGCCATGCAGACCCTCCGCCGCCAGGACGGCGAGGAGTAGGCAGTCCTCGACGACCTGGGGCGGAACCCTGCGGCCAAAGCGGAAGCGGTAGATCATCGGTGCCATGGCACTCCTTCCAAGCAGATGAAGGCCGGGTCCTTCACTACCTACCGCCGCGGGGCTGGGTCTCTCTCAGCGGGCTGACCGATCAGAGGTAACCGTCCAGACCGGCCTCGCGGAACCGAACTCGAATCTGCTCCAGCCGGCGGTAAAGCGTGCTCGACGAGAGGCCCGTGACCCTGGCGATACCGACGACCGTTTCCGAGCGAAGCAGGTGCTCCACTAGATCACGCAGGTCCGGCGGCAAGGAATCGACAACCTCGTGGACGTCCAGGATCAATTCAGCCCGCTCCTGGCGCGATCGCGGGCTGATTCCGCGATGGGCCTTGCCGCGGTCCTCGTCGGTTAGGGCGCCTTGCGTCTGCCACTTGCCCAGCTCGTCGCGCACCCAGTCGTCCAACGACGACTCCTCTCGCTGATGGTCGCGGCACCCCGCGCAACGGTGCTCGATGATGTCGGCGATGCGGTGGTCGATGAGCCGCGAGATGAACGTCTTGGCGCCGGCACGGCTGCCGTTGAACTTCGGCATCCGCGCAAGGATGTCCTGCAGCAACTCCTGGCGCAGGTCCGGGAAGTCCGCCTGGGTGAATCCATGATGCCCGATGACCTGTCGAGCTTTGAAGTGAGTTCGTTTCATGGCGTATACGAGAATTCCGTCGAGAGGCATTGCGTGCTCCTTGTGGCCAAGGAGGTCGCGCGGGTGTCGACGGATTCCGCCGTAGGGCCGGGCAACAGAAGAGGCGTTGCGAGTTCGCGGATTTCCGCGACACCCGCAACGCCTCCACTTGGTGGCCGGTTAGTTGCGCTGTGTGCTGGTGGGTTGTGCCCGGTGGCCCTACGCCGCCCGGTGGTCCTGTTCGATCTCGACAGCGAACGGCAGGCCGTGCTTGACCTCAACGGTCACGCGCGTGCCGTCCGGCAACTGGGAAAGGTGGTGGATCAGCGCCGCCTGCTCCTTGCGGAGCGTGAAGTCGGTGCTGGCCACCTCAGGCCGGGGACCGTTCTCGCCGCCGGCCAGCTTGACCGTCTGCCGAGTCGCCCATGGCTTGTCGGGGTTGGGCTGCCCGCCTCGAACTTGGAAAGTGATCTGCCCGAAGTTGATAGCCTGGCACTGCTCGATGATCCGTCGCTGTGGTCCTGACAACTGCTTCTTATCCATAACAAAAGCTCCTATGAAAGAGGCACTTGCGGCCGTTTCGACGGCCGCGTTTCATAGGTGCAATTGGACTGGATTCAGCGCGCAGCTTGTAGAACAGGTCGTGGCGGCGACCGGTCAGTTCCTGTGAAAGAGGGGGCGTTTCTGGCGGGGGCACCAAGCCAGACAAGACAGCTCAGAAAAACTGCCGGTCACTTCTCGTCCCGCCCAGCATTGAGGGGTCGAATGGCCACCTTCAAGGGGTTCAGGCGGTAGCCTTCCTTGGTCGTGTTTGGCGACACCTGGATGACGCTGTCGCGCTCCGTGGCAATGCCAGCCTGTCGAAGCCGCTGTTCGATGCTTTCCTGAAGGCGATTGATCGTGCGCCGCACTTGCTCCTGGTTAACAGAGTCCTTCTTTAGGCCCTTTTTTTGGAGGTTGGCGGTGATCTCGTCCGGTGTCTGGCAGCAGAAGTCGTCCAACGCGGCTCCGGCGAGCACGTCTTCCAAGTAGGCCTTGGCCAGCTGTCGCAGTATGGCGTGCGCTGCATGGGCTTGAGCGGCGAGAACTTCGACGCCGTTGATGCTCGCCGTCTTGCCGCCGAGCTCCAGGATGAAGAGGTGTGTCGAGGTCTCGTATGGCTCGACCACGGCCTCCGGCCGGTGTGCGGTCTTTGAGTAGACCGGTGTCGCCAGCGCGGGTATGTGCTTGGGCTCGGTGGCTGAGGCAAGCGCCTCGACGGTCGCCCTCAGATCAACTTTTCCACGGATGATGTCGGCTAACGGCACCGTGCAGAGCCAGTCCACCGGGCCGAACCTCTCGAGGGCGCGTGGATTCACTGCGACATAGCACGTCGGATTCTGTTGCGCCCATTGGATCGACATGATCTGCTGGTGATCACAGAAATCGGCAATGCAGACATGAACTCCGGCAAGGCCGCGCTTCACGCGCCATGCGAAGGGCACGTCGTCGACTTGTTCGATACTGGCATCGCCGCCCAGCTTCGACTGCACATACTCGGCAACGCCGTCATCCAGAATCTTGACTCGGAGTTCCTCAAACCGACGCTTCTTGTACCGATCCGGAAACACCTCGCGACCGCACTCGGGGCAGCGGTAGTCGTGATTGTTCTCATCGAGGTTCGGCGAGAGGAAGATGCGCTCGGTGCAGGTGCGGCTGGTGTGGGGGAAGTCGCGGTCCTCGGTGAAGGCACAGCGCACGAACGTCCGCCGGTCAACCCGGATCAGACCGAGCTCCCGCAGCTGTTCCGCAGCCGCGAGCACTTCGGGCGACACCGGTTCGATGCTGGCCTTAGTTTGAAGCAACAGAGGCAGCGGATCGGCCACGCTCCTGTTTGTGTCGCTTCTCCGTCGAGAGGATGCGGATGCCATAGGGCTCATCTCGTACTTTCTTCTCAAAGGCAGTCCGCTCTCGCGCATTGAGCGGCTTATCCGTATACCGCACACAGTATCCTTCGGGAACGTCGGTGACCGGCTCAAAGACGATCTTCACCCGCTTGCCACCATACAGCACTTTGATGGCCTTGATGCAGTCCAGATCGCCGAGCAAGCCACCAACCGCCTTCTCGAAGTGGCGTACCCCATCGGAGACGGACTCATCACCTTCGCTGCTGAGCTTGATGACGGGCGCGCCGTCCAACGGCGAGTTCTTGACATGGACTTCAGCCAGTTTGAGCAAGTCGATGGCTTCGCGCTTCAGCAAGTCCAAAAACTTGTCGATTAAGGCCTTCGGCGTCACCTCCAATTCGTTCTCGTATTCGAGATTGGTCTCGTAATAAGCCGAGATGATGCGGTTGGCGATCTCCAGAGGAATCGACATGGAGTGCGAGGAAATGTCCACGCGCCGCCCGTTGTCCCTGAAGTCCAGAATGATCCACTCCGGACGAAAGCCGTGAATCGCCTGGCGGGACCGTAACAACATGGATCGCTGCTCACCGCGCCGGATGAACACGAGGGGATGATCATCGTCCGGCACGATCTCCATCAATTCACTGGCGCGGCCGTCGTCCTTCTTCTCGTCGAATGCTGTGAGAAGCGATGAGACCGCCTTGTGGGTCAGGAACTCCGTGAACGTCTTGCCGTCCGGCTTGCGAGCCTTGCCCTTCAGCTTCATCCTGGCGAAACCGGTCGTGTGGACCTTCTCCAGGTGGTAGACCGTCCGCAGGTGTTTCGGATCACGATGGAATAGCGCGAACAGCAATGCAAGGGTGTCGAAGTTCTCTTCACCACTTCGACAGTCCTCGATCACGTTCGCGGGCAAGACTCTCGAAGCATAGTCCGCGATGGCAAACTTCGACCGCCGGTAGGCGAAACGCTCGACAAGGTAGAACGGGGTCAGCTGACCGTTGCAGGAAAGGAGGGACTCGCGCTGCCCATCGAGCTTGGCTTCGCCGTCCAGGCCAAGTTGATCACAGAGGGTCCGGAGTTGGCGTTTCGTCAAATTGCCGACCCAATTGGCCATGTACCGCATGTCGGCGGCATTCTCCAGCCAAGGGTCCAGGCACATTTGAAGATCGTTTTCCCAGAAATCGTTGTTGAGAATCGCTGGACCCCGAGGAGCGGACAGGTTTGCCAGAACGGCTTTGTCTTCGCTTTGCACCTTGGCCACATGGGCCTCCCTTCCCCGGCCAAGAAGTGGCCAGATCACGGAAGTGATGAGAGTCTCGCCCACAGTCCTTCGTGGGCACTCTCCTCGATCGCAAGCGGCGCGCCAGCATGGTGTTATCCCGCAACTACAGACCACAAAGCGATTTGTGAAAATCAAGCATCATGCTCCCCCTGCCAGTCATGTTGTGAACATCAGATTGGTATGTCGTTTTGGCAGCCGCTGCCACACATCCCGCTGAGCGGAGCACGAGGGCAAGCCCCGGTGGGGCGTCCATGTACTCGCGAATGACGGCACGATCGCCGCAGTACGTGGCAGGCTCAAGATCTCTTCCTGGATGTCCGGCGCCAGGAGCGATAGGTTCATGATCTGCGTCAGTCGGGCGCGGGTGATACCACCGAGGCGGGCCAGATCGGCACAGTCACGCGCAAGCGCGAACGAGCTCATTGAGCCATTCCTGAGCCCTTTCCGCTCTACCGCCGTAACATGGGATCACGGTGACGAGCGATGAACAATGAGGTGACACGATGAGTGACGGCCAGGAGGCGTTCCGCAAGGCGGTAGAGCAGTATTTTCCCGGCGGGTTCACGCTGCGCGACGAGGCCAACGCGATTGTCGCCTACGCCTTCCGCAACGGTCCCATCGAGGACCTGCACGCAGGCAATCCATCGGAACTGCTGGAGAATCCCGAACTGAGCCGTATCACCGACGATGAGATGAAGAGGATCATGATCAACGCGTGCCAGTGCGTGGAGAAGCTGCTGCGGGAGAAGCAGGACGACCCAGGCGCGTACTACCAGAAGATCATGGAGTACAACCTCAAGTACTGCCGGAAGTGGGAACGGTGACCGACGTGGCCTTCTGGTCGAGCGCCAGGCACTTCCACGTCCGCCGCTGCTTCCGCCAGTCCGGAATGGCAGCGATCGCGCGGAGCTGGAGTTCGGTGATCGGGTCGCAGCCAGATAGGGTGCGGGGCAGGGAAAGCAGCTCTTCCTGGATGTCCGGTGCCAGAAGTGTCAGATTCATGATCTGCGTCAGTCGTGCGCGGGTGACTCCGCCGAGGCGGGCGAGGGCGGCATAGTCCCGGGCCACGCCCTCGCGCAGTAGCCGTTCAAACCGGATCGCCAGGGCCATCATGCGCGTGACACGAGGCACCCGCCCGGGCTCCACGGGCGGTGATGGGAACAGGTCCGCTGGCGAGGAGCCGACCTTAAGCTGCTTTCGCCTCTTACGGCCCACCTGAAAGTGCACCTTGCACTCGACGGTCAGCATGCCACAGCCTCCAGTTCCTCAGCCAACGCCTTGATCCCGGTCGGCCGGAAGGTGATCGCCAGCGAGCCGGCGGCACCGTCGTAGGTGACGTTCTCGACCAGCAGGTGCAGCACCCTCGCTTGCTCACCGGGCGACAGCGAATCCCACACCGGGTCGAAGAGGGACAGTGCCCGGGCCAGCTCGGCCTCATCAACGATCTTCTCGCTCAGCGCGATGATCTGCTCCCGAACCTCCGTGGCTCGCTGCTCGGCCACGCGGATGCGATCCTGAAGGTCCGCCAGCCGTGCCGCTGCCCCTCCGGATCCGTTTGTTGAGAAGCCGGGTTCATCAATCAGTCGGCGCACCTCCGCGCCGTGCTGCGCCAGTTCGCGTTCCAGGCGACGGCGTTCGACCTGGAGCGCTTCTAGCCCGGCCTGGCTCTGCTTCCGCGCCTGTGCCAACGTGGCCGCGAGCACCGCGTCGTCCTTGCCGATGACCTTGATCCGCTCGACCACGAACCGCTCGATCTCAGCCGCCGGCACGGATTTGGTCGGGCAGCTTCCCCAGCCGCGTTTTTGGGCGTGGATGCACACGTAATACCGGTAGCGCCGGTTGCCCTTGGAGGTGTAGGTGTGCATCATGCCGCAGCCGCACGGGCCGCAACGGAGCAGACCCTTGAGCAGCGCGCCGTACTTGTTCCGCACCAGCCCCGAGTTAGCCCCGCCGCTGCGGCCGTTGTGACGGAGGACGTCCTGTACGCGGTGCCAGAGCGTCTCGCTGACGATGCCCGGGTGCTCGCCCTCGTAGATGTCCTGGCGGTAGCGGACCTTGCCGATGTAGAGCACGCTGGTCAGCAGCCGGTAGAGCGAGTCCTTGGCGAACCGCTTGCCGCCGCGCGTCTGGCCTTTCTTCGTGACCCACGCCTTCGTCCGCCAGCCGCGCCGGTCGATCTCCCGCAGTGTGGGCAGCAACGCCCGATGTTGCAGGTACAGCTCGTAGATCTGCCGAACCTGGGCTGCCTCCTCCTCGTTGACGGTCACGCGCCCGCCCTGGGCGTTCGAGGCGATGTCGAACCCAAGGATCGGCCGGCCGCCGACCCACTTGCCCTTCTTGCGCGCCGCCGCGATCTTGTCCCGCGTCCGCTCGGAAATGATCTCCCGCTCGAACTGGGCGAAGCTCAGCAGCACGTTGAGCATCAGCCGGCCCATCGACGTGCTGGTGTTGAACTGCTGCGTGACCGAGACGAACGAGACCTTGTTCCGGTCCAGCACGTCCATGATCTTCGAGAAGTCGATCAGCGAGCGGCTGAGCCGGTCCACCTTGTAGACCACGATGCAATCGACCTTGCCGCCGTCGATGTCCGCCAGCAGTCGTTGGAGCGCCGGGCGGTCCATGTTCCCGCCGGTGAACCCGCCGTCGTCGTACCGCGTGGGCAGGCACGTCCAACCCTCATGCTTCTGGCTCGCAATGTACGACTCCGCCGCCTCGCGCTGGGCGTCGAGCGAGTTGAACTCCTGCTCGAGCCCCTCCTCGGTGCTCTTGCGGGTGTAGACGGCACACCGCAGCGTTGCGACGCGCGTTTTTTCAATCGTTCGCTTCATTCGTCACAGCGTCCTTAGCCTTGGCCCTCCGTGGGGCCGAGGTTAGTCCGAAGAAGTAATTGCCGCTCCAGTGCGAACCGGTGACGGCCTTGGCCACTGCCGACAGGCTGGCGTAGACCTCCCCCTCAAGCATGAATCCCTTGCCAGCGTCCAGCACGGTGACATGGATCTCCCGCCCCTTGTACTGCCGGCTCAGAATCGTGCCAGGCATCAGTTCGCCCGCCCGCCCCCGGAAATCCGCCTTGGCCATCCTGGTCCGTGAAGTCGGCGCTGACCCAAGCGGGTTCAACGGATCCCTGGGGTGACGAATTCGCAGGTCGGCATCGTTGGCCAACTCCTCAGCCCGCGCCCGCAGTCGCCTCGCCCGCTCGACCAGGTCGCCCTCAGCGTTGGCCTGTACCCGCCAGGCGATCCGCTTCCAGAGCCAGTCCTTGTTGCCGGACCGCGTCGTTTCGCCAAACACCTCGACGTAGCGGCCGCGCAACTCCTTGACCGTCATCCGCTTCAGCGCAGCCACCTCTCGGGTGACGTTCAATTGTTCCGCCATGGCATCCTCCGGTCTTACGGTCTCTGGCCGTCAACGCAAGTCACACAGGGCCAAGGATTTCGGAAGATGGCAAGGGCGGTTTTGTGGGGTTTTTCGAACCGTCCGCTCTCTCGGATGTGGCCGGCGGCAGGCAGCCGGTGCGGCATTTGAGGCGAAGGAATCCGGTGGCGAGGAGAGCGGCGATCTCGTCCAGACGCTGGTCGATGGACATGGCGGCGGGGTCGTTGCGGTTCATGGATGCACCTCGATCAGGTGCCCACAACGACCTCCGCTTCGCGGCCGGTGAGTTGTCTGGCGGTGGCAGTTCGACGCTGCGCGTTAACAGCGTCTTCCTCCACTACCTACCGCCGAAGAACGGCAGGTGTCCCAGGGGCTGTCATGACTTCTCGCTGGACGCTCCTTTGGATTCGCGGTCAAATGGGGCAAACGGCGTTGTTGGCGACTTGCGTAGGAGGCCCGTTGCATGGCGAAATCCCCTCGTGTCAGACGCGCTTTCTCGGTATCCGGAGAACTGCTAACGAAATCCCGTGAGGCGGCTCTGGCGGCGGTGCAGATCTTCAACAGCCCGCTGATCACGTTCAAGTCTGAGATATTCATCGTTCTGATGAACATCGCATGGACCTACCTCCTTCATGCTCATTTCCGCAAGCAAGGTGTCGAGTACCGCTACTACAAGCAGGGGGCAAAGAGGCGGGTCTACGACAAGACGACCTCACGGGCGCACAAACACTGGGAACTGGAGCGTTGCCTAAATGACAAGCAGTCGCCTGTGGACATGGACACTGCCAATAACCTTCGATTCTTGATTGGCATCCGTCACGAGATCGAACACCAGATGACATCAAGGCTTGATTCATCGCTCAGCGCGAAGTTTCAGGCGTGCTGCCTGAATTACAACGAGTACGTCAAGAAGCTCTTCAGCATGAAGCACGGGATAGACAAGCACTTGGCGTTCAGTCTGCAGTTCTCCTCCATCTCGCGAGAGCAAGCCGCAACGCTTCCGTCGCCGTCAAAGATGCCATCCCACATCAAGGCATTCGTTGACGGGTTCGAAGGGAACCTGTCCGACGACGAGTTCAACAGTCCGCGATTTGCTTATCGCGTGCTGTTCGTCGCCAAGACAGCGAATCGGAAAGGCCAGGCTGATGAGGTGATCGAGTTCGTGAAGGCTGAATCTCCGTTGGCTCAGGATGTGAACAAGGCGTACACGGTGATCAAGGAGACTGAACGGCCAAAGCATCTTCCGAGCAACATCGTGAAGCTGATGAAGCAGGAGGGCTTCACCCGGTTCACAATGCAATCACACACCGATCTCTGGAAGCAGATGGACGCCAAGAATCCGTCGAAGGGCTTCGGCGTGGCGATCCAGAAGGCCTGGTACTGGTACGACAATTGGGTGGATCAGGTCAGGCAGCATTGCCGTGAGAATGCCGCTCGGTATGGGGCGGCTCAGTCGTAGCGCGAGGACCGGACATGGCCAAACGCAAGAAGCGAGCACAGAAGGCTCGGTCAACGGACTTCGATGAACGGCCGGAGGCCGACTGGGAGCCCAGGCCGTCGTTGGAAGCCGAATGGATCACCGAGGACCTAATCGCGCGGACGCGGAAGGTCTGGTCCGACTACTTGGGGAGGGACGTGCCGCCCGAGGAGGCGACCGAGATACTGCTTAACGTCCACATGATCGCCGACACGTTCCACCAAGCCGCCATCGAGGCAGCAGAGGAACGCAGACGAGAGGCCGAGGTGAGCAAGGTGGCGGACGCTGATCCGCTGGCCGGGTGGTGCCCGGAGATCTGAAACGGCAACGCTTGCACCAGAGAGTTCGAAATCTCCATTCGGGGTGCGAACGCAACTCGCCTGTTAACTAACTGGCGATGTTAACGCGATAGCGCGAGAGTTTGAGACGCCCCGCGAAGGCCGCCGATCCCAACCCGGTAGGTTGCAGTCGAACCCCGAACGCAACGGCGACGAACCGATAGCGCCGCCAACCTCGGCGGGATCGTTGTAACGCTTTGCGGGCAACGGGTTAGAGCGACGGCGGCTTGGCTCCGTAGCGGGTCGCACCTGTTAACGAAAACGGGCCCTCTCTTTCGAGAGAACCCGTTAAGCTCCCCGACCTGGACTCGAACCAGGAACCTAGCGATTAACAGTCGCTCGCTCTACCAATTGAGCTATCGGGGAATCAATTGGTCTGCCGCAGCCTCCAGAGAAGCCTGCGGGAGGGAATAAGCA
>JADZET010000480.1 GCA_020850375.1 Phycisphaeraceae bacterium
ACCCCCTGAAGTTCCAGCCCGTCTACAAGGACAAGGTCTGGGGTGGCCGCACCCTCGAGCGCCTCGGCCGCCAGCTCCCCGGCGACTCAAGCACGCTCATCGGCGAGTCCTGGGAGGTCGTCGACCTGGCCACCACCAGCGTCTCCGGCGGCGGTGGGGGGGCGGAACGCTCCGTCATCATCAACGGTCCCCTGGCCGGCAAAACGCTCCACGAGGCCATCAAGCTCCTGGGTCCCGGCCTCCTGGGCGACCTGCAACTCACCCCCGACGCTTCCGGGGGCGAGGGCAACTTCCCCCTCCTGGTCAAATACCTCGACGCCAAGGAAAGCCTCTCCGTCCAGGTCCACCCCAGCCCGCGCTACGCCGCCACGCACCCCGAGGCGTTCCTCAAGAGTGAGGCCTGGTACATCGTCGACGCCGAGCCCGGCGCCGCCATCTACAAGGGCGTCAAGCAAGGCGTCACGCCGGACCAGTTCCGCCAGGCCATCACCGCCAACACCGTCGAGGCCGTCGAGCCCCTCTTGATCAGGGTCCCCGTCCGCCCCGGCGACTGCCATTATTTACCCAGCGGCACCTGCCACGCCCTCGGCGGCGGCATCCTCGTCGCCGAGGTCCAGACGCCCTCCGACACGACTTACCGCGTCTTCGACTGGGGCCGCAAGGGCCGCGAGCTGCACGTGGACGAGGCCATGGCCTGCATCACCTTCGGCCCGGCCGACACCGCTCGCTTCGAGAAGCGTTCCCACGTCGCCGGCCACTTCACCACCGTCAGCCGCCTGGTCGCCTGCAAGTTCTTCCGCATCGAGAAGGTCCGCATGGTCGAGACCTACGAGCAGGAGATCCCCTACACCCAGCCCGCCATCTGGATGGTGCTCGAGGGCGCCGGCGTCGTCACCGCCAAAGGGGCGCCAAACGTCGAATTCCAGCGTGGTGACACCCTCCTCCTGCCCGCCCGCATGGAAGACGCCCGCGTCAAGCTCCACCAGGACACCGTCTGGCTCGACGTGACCTTCCCGCAAGCGTCCCCGGAATTGATCGCCTAGAAAAGGTGAGAGCCAGTGAACGAACTCGTGCGATATCTTCGTACATATCCGGACGTGGCGTATAAGTATACAAATAGAGAACATGCAGAAAGCATGTTGCGTGATAGGCTGTTTCGTATTGGAACTCTACGCGATTACAATGACACACAGAAGCATGGTACTTCAGTAGGCGATCCGGACGAGTCAAGAGTACACACTTCATATTGGGCAACGGACATGCCGGATCGCATGAAAAATGATCCAATGTGGTTGCCGCATATCAACATGGCCAAGGAAGACTTCGGCGATAATTGGGATAAAGGCTTTCTGTTGCAGGAAATAGGGTGGATGGACTGTTATGTTTATTCTATGTCACTTCAGTTGCATCGTCATATTATGCAGAGGCTTGGTTACGATGCTGTCGTTAAGATAAGCAATGTAAGGTTGTTTTCTCAGTTGCTAATGTCTCGTATGGTAGATTTGGGATTTGTTGACCATCTCACTTTCCCAATGCGATGCGTTTACTCGGAGGCCAAGATGGCTTATTCCGATGATCGGTTGGCAAAGCTTTATTGCCTCTTGGCAAAGGATCACGCCTATGCATATCAAGATGAAATACGGGCATATGGGTTTTCGGGCAATGGGCCTATCCGGCCGCAGGTAATATCTGCGCCAGGCCTTGCTGCGTTTTGCCGGATTGTTCGCGAAGATGAAATCGATGCGGCTTCAAAGGGGCCAGTGGTATTGCCAGACCCAATGTTGTTACATAAGCTTGACGGGAAAAGTGATGATGTGGGTTATATAGGATTTCTTGGTCTGTAAGCAGGAGACAATAGTGAGGGGAGACATGACGCGCAGTTCAGCTGATACGTACATCTCGGCCGTCGACCTTCAACCCGTCGCCACCGCCAAGCTCGCCACCACCATCGGCCAGTGCCGCGCCGCCTCCGCCCGCATGGGCCCTTCGCTGCCCCGCGCGATTCTGCTCGCTCACGCGGCCGACTTCGACGTCGACCCCTACCTCAACATGTTCTTCTTCCCCACCGACACGCTCAAGCTCGTCCTGCTCGACGAGGGCGCCCGTGTCATCTGGAAGAAGGACCTCGGGCGCGGCGTCGTCCCCGGCATGTGGTTCTGCCCCGTCTACCCCTTCGACCTCGACGGCGACGGCGTCGACGAGATCTACTACGTCGACAACGCCGACCCCCAGCACCCCATGAGCCTGGCCAATTACCGCCTGGCTCGCCTCGAGGGCCTCACCGGCAAGCCCACCGGCCAGTGGTCCTGGCCCCACCGCGGCAGCGAAGACCGCGCCATGAGCCACTGCTACCGCAACTTCATCCTCGGCGGCTTCGTCCACGGCCAGCCCGTCCTGGTCACCGCCCAGGGCACCTACACCGACATGTACCTCCAGGCCTGGCACCCCGACATGACCCTGCGCTGGGAGATCGCCATCCCCGCCGACGCGCCGGGCGCCCGAGGCAGCCACATGTGCCCCGTCCTGGACATCGACCACGACGGCGTCGACGAAGTCCTCTGGGGCGAACGCTGCATCAGCCTCGACGACGGCACGGAGAAATGGTGCGCCGACCGCGACGTCTACCGCGGCCACTCCGACGTCATCCAGCCCATCCTCGACCCCACTTCTAACCGCTGGTCCGTCTACACCCTCCGCGAGTCCGACGGCCAGGCCTCCCCGCGCGTTGTCCTCTTCGACGACCGCGGCCAGCGCGTCTGGGGCCAGGTCGACAAGGGCCACATGGACATGGGCTGGACTGCGCGCCTCCGCCCCGACCAGCGCATCGTCATGGCCATCCGCATCGGCGCCAAGTCCTGCGGCCCCGACGGCCGCTTCCATCAGGACCGCAACGAGTTCATCTTCGACGCCGCGACCGGCCGGCCCGCCACGCTCCCCTTCGGCGTCTACCAGACATTACCCGTCGATATCGACGGCGACGGCTGCCACGAGTTCGTCCGCGGCATCCCCGGCGGCAACGGCGACGTCCTGGACCGTCAGGGCAACATCCTCGGCAACGTCGGCGGCACCGCCCTTTTCGTCGGTAAATTCCTCGACCGCCCCGGCGAGCAGATCCTCAGCTACCACAAGGACGGCCTCGTCCGCTTCTGGGCCGACCTGCGCGCCCACGACAGCGACCTCGCCCGCCGCCGCTTCACTCACCCCTTCTACGCCCACAACCTCCGCAACGGCATCTCCGGCTCTCACCACGCCGTCCCCGCCGGCCTGTGATCCCAACGCCTCCCACTTCCGGGGGTGGGGGGCTACTCCGGCATCACCCGCTCCCAGAACCCCCACCAGTTCCGCCACAAAATCCCCTCGATGTCCGCTGTCTTGTACCCCCGCTTGCTCAGCCACTCCGCGATCCGCGGCACGTCCGCGATCGTGTCCACGTCCCGAGGCGCTCGCTCGCACCCGAATCCGCCGTCAAGGTCCGTCCCCATCGCCGCATGCTTGGCGCTCCCGGCCAGCTGACAGATCTGGTCCACGTGCATCGCCGCCTGCTCGAGCGACACCGCCTCCCGCGGGGCCTCCCACTCCCCGCCCGGCCCGTGGCCCGTCGCTGAGATCAGCATCGCGTTGTGCAACGCCACCCCGATCACCCCCCCGCGCTGCGCGATCCGCCGCACCTGTTCGTCCGTGATCTGCCGGTACCCCGCCGCCAACGACCGACAATTCGAGTGCGTCGCGCACACCGGCCCGCCGTAGAGGTCCATCGCCTCGAACAAGCTTCGGTCCGTCAGGTGCGTCAGGTCCAGCCCCATCCCCAGCTTCGCCATCTCCACCAGCAGCTCGCGCCCCATGGCCGTCAGCCCTCCCTCGCGCTCCTCCACCGGCGCCGATCGCGACGGCGTTCCCTGCGCGTAAGCGCTCGGCCCGAAGTGCGCCAGCCCCAGCATCCGCACCCCGCGATCCCACCAGAGTTTCACTTCCGGGGGCTGCACGATCGGGTCCGCCCCCTCCATCAGCACCACGATCCCCAGGGGAGTTGCGGCCTCATTCGGGCTGCTGACAGCCAGGGCCTCGGCGTGCAATCCCCTGGCCTCCGCCAGCGACGCCATCTCCCGCCGATTCGTCAGAATCTTCACCAGCCCGAGGCCTTCGAGCACCCGGTAGTACGCCAACTGTCCCGCCGCCGCCGCGTGCGTCATCGTCTGGCTCGGCCAGTCGAACAGCGTCTTCTCCGTCGCCAGCCCCGCCGGCATCCCCGGCTTCGTCCGCGCGAACAGCGTCGCCGCGCACGCCGCCACCCCCCCGCGCCGCATCTCCGGCAGGCTCACCGTCACAATCCCCCGCGCCGGCGCCAGCTCCGCCGCCTCACGCCCCCGCAGGAACGCCACCTCCTGCAGCAGATCCCGTCCGTAAGACAGCGCATTCATCGCCAGGTCGAGATGCCCGTCAATCCATCGCGCCATCGCACACTCCCCGCATCACTCACCTGCCCGTCAGGTGCCGCCGCAGGAACGCCACCGCGGCGTCCTTCCACCCCGCCACGCGCGGGTCCGCGTCCCCCATCGCCAACCCGTGATACTTGCCCTCCTCGTACATCAGCAGTTCCACCGGCCGCTTGAGCTTCCTGCACGTCATCGCCATCGCCAGGCTGTTCTCCGCCGGCACCACGTCGTCGTTGGCCGTGTGCCACAGGAACATCGGCGGCTGATGCGCCCACCCGTGAATCGCCGGGCTGACCTCCTCCAGCAGCGCCTCGCTCGGCCCCTCACCCACCAGCTTCTTGAGCCCGCCTTTGGTCGGATGGTTCACCGCGTCGAGCGCCGCGTAGCACAGCACCGCCGCATTGGGCCGCGACGAGTAGAGCGACGCCAAGTCATCCTCCTCGCACCCATACTGATCGAACTTCGTCGCCAGCATCCCCGCCAAGTGCCCGCCCGCCGAGAACCCCAGCACCCCGATCGGCCCGGTCCCGATGCCCCACGCCCCGCCGTGGCGCCGGATCAGCCGCATCGCCCGCTGCGCGTCGAGCATCGGCCCCGGATGCCGGGCGTTCTCCTTGATCCGATACTTGAGCACGGCCGCGTGGAACCCCTGCGTGTTGAGCCAGCGGGCCACGTCCACCCCCTCATAGTCCATCAGGTTCTCATAGCCCCCCCCCGGCAGCACCAGCACCAGCCCCGGCCAGGGACCGCCCGGGCTCGTTGGCAGCAGGTAGGGCTCGAGGATCGACTGGGGGAATTGTCCTGACGGCCACAACTTCAACGTCTCAGCCATGTCACACCTGGGGTTTTTGGCGTATCTGTGATAATGGAGTCCTCCCCCGACTGACGCGGCAATCTAACCTCTTTTCTCCTTAATCGCTGAGCCCATCGAATAAAAGCAAACCATCTATCTTGATCACCTTCGATTAACTCGCCCAAACGTGTGGAAAACTCAAGTTGAGAGGCTGACTAAAGTTGGATCGATGTATTCTTTCGTTCTGTATCCGTTTCGGGTTTCTACATCCTCGGAAGTTCAATGAAAATAATGACTAGACGTGTCAGTATAAATCTATCTAATGGATTAAACAAACTAAAATGTGTTTTGTTGCTTGTTTTGCAGTATTAAATAATAAATAATTGCCTATCGTAAGGTGCAGGGTCCCATTATCATGAAACCATCCAATCTGATTTATGCTCGTGTCTTTCCCAGATTTACATGATTTGTACAGGATGTACCCTACTTCTGAATCCGAACTCGAAATTATCAAAAACTAGGGTTGATTCCCCCCCATCCATGTGATAGTTTAAACCCATCGTTGGTGACGCTGTCGCCTGACCCGTTCGTTCATGGGTGGCTCAGCAGGCGCCAACGTGAGGGAATGGGTAGGGACGCAGGTAGTTGGTTCGCGAGATTCGCCAGGGCCTGACATCTGACGTAAGAGACCGTCAGACAAACGCGGCCCTCGGGTCTAAGCTCACGGATTCACGTCCTGAGCGTGAATCTCGCGAACGGGGAAATGCAGGGGGCTTTATCGAAGCCACGACGCCCTTGTGCTGACTTTGACGGCTCAGCCGTCACCCCTCTCCTCCGTTAGCTTCCCTCCGCGACGACAAACTTGGCCTCGAGGTCAATGTAGACCTCGAGCATTAGAGCAGTGGGATTAGAAGAACGCACCCTTTGCAGGAGAAACGAGAGATGATGCTCAGCAACGTTTCGAAGTTCGCGATCGGCCTGGGCTTTGCCCTGGCCATCAGCGGCGCGGCCCAGGCGGCCACGTCCGCGATCGGCGCCACCTCCGACGGCGTCGGTCAGGAGCTTGAGAACAAGCTCGTCACGGCCTACGGCGCGACCGGCTACGTCGGCAGCCTGGCCACCACCCTGACCCTGGACAACGGCATCAGCTTTGTCCGCGTGCAGGACTCCGGCGGCACCACGCCCCTGAACATCGGCACCAGCTCGGCCGGTGGCCCCGGCGGCGCGCTTGACCCCGAGGATTCGACGTGGGCGGACGGCGTCGTCCTGGCCAATGTCCAGGTCAAGGTCGCCGGCTTCACCCACAAGGTCTTCGTTGACGCGGCCGACGACGGCTCCAAGGACACCCTGCTCTTCGGCGGCGTCGCTGACGTCGGCGATTCGCAGACCACCCTCCTTGGCCCGAGCTTCGGTTTCATCCTCGAGGCCCACAACATCGGCGACACCGCCACCCGTGACTGGTCGACCAACGTCGCCAACAACGCCGACAGCCTCGACCACGCGATCACCTTCGAGATCCTCGGCCTGGGCTACAAGGCCTGGTTCGTGACCTTCGAAGACAAGACCACCACGGACACCGATGACTTCGGCGGCAGCGACTGGGACTACAACGACCTCGGCCTCGAAATCGCCATCGTCCCCCTGCCCGCCGCGGCCTGGGCCGGCATGGCTCTGCTCAGCGGCATCGCCGCCGTCCGTCGGGCCCGCAAGGCCTAACGCAACGGCCACGTTGCCCGCCTCGACATAGGCATCTGACCGCTTTCTGATGCCGACCAGATTCGTAACCCACGCGACCCCCGCTCCCACCGGGGGTCGCGTTCTTTATTTCTCCTGGCCCTCCGCGTCCGCCGTGTGGCTTGGCGCAAGGCGAACAAGCCTTCCACACCGCTACCTCCCGGCCGTCAGCTCTGTTTGCCCTCAGAGGCGCCTCTTGGCCTGCTACACCCCGGCGTCCCGCCATAGACCCGCAACGCAAGGAGCCGACAGGAGCAGGACGCCACCACGCGAGGCCATGCTGTACTGCCAGCCACGCCGGACCATCCGTGGATGTTGCCGCTGTCGCCCCACGCTTGGATTCCCTGACCCCAGAAAGTGCTGTCCTGGACCTGACGGATTGGATGCGCCGTGACTCAACCTCAAGCCAGACTTACCTGAGCTGTGCGGATCAGAGTCGAAAGACCCTCTTTATCACAGATGCATCCGAGGCCCTTCTCGGCAACCATGGAACCTCTTTTCATGAGCCCCAAAGACTCCTCTGGACACGCAGACGCTTAACTATCCACATCTCCTCCCCGCAGATCCGGCCGCTTGACGAAACGTCTCCATTGCGGTCTAATAGCTCTTCCCCCAACGGGTGAGGGATGTTCAAGGCCGTGATCCCGGTTGCCGGGGTTGAAAAGGCCATCTGGAGGCCGATAAGCTTTCAGACGCCTTTCGCTCTTGACAACCAGATACCGGTTTGTACAATCCTCCGCCTTGTCGTGGCCGAATCAGGGCCCCGGCATGGCGACACAGATCTTTGACAAGTAAACAGTTGGGAAGCCACGAGATTGTGCCCGTTGCCTTCAGGTGTCACATCCTGATCGCGGCGGGGCAATCCCAGAGCAAGTTCACAGCTTGCTCAACGTATGGCTCAACCAAGTGACCCTTCTCGCCGGCGTGCAAGCGCCGGCGAGCAAAGAAGGATGAGCTCGAATGCTTCGTCGTCCTCGTGACGTTTGAAGCAGCGACCGTCCTGGCGTGTCTTCGGGCATGTCAGGACGCCAAGGTCGACCCTCCAATTGCAGGTAACCCTCACCGGCTTGCCGGTGGGGGCCTACAATAAACAATTGAAGAGTTTGATCCTGGCTCAGATTGAACGCTGGCGGCAT